>JASFIT010000038.1:0-18660 GCA_050122535.1 Desulfobacteraceae bacterium
AAGGAGGGAGGTCTGATCAAGGAAGGCTACAACGGGGCGTTAGACAGGTTGATTTCTGTCACCCGGAATGGAAAGGACTGGATTGCTCAACTGGTCTCCTCTGAACGGAAGAGGACGGGAATATCGAGTCTGAAGGTGGGATACAACAAGGTCTTCGGGTATTATATCGAGGTCTCTAAAGCCAATTTGCACTTGGCGCCCCCTGACTACATCAGGAAACAGACACTAGTCAACGGTGAGCGATACATTACAGAGGCCTTGAAGGAATACGAGGAAATGGTGCTGGGCGCTGAAGAGAAGAGGGTGGAGCTGGAATACGAAATCTTTGGGCAGATTAGGGAGAGTGTGGCCCGTGAGAATCAGCGCATCAAACAAACTGCGGGTCTTATTGGGGAATTGGACGCTCTGGCGGGGCTTGCCGAGACGGCCCAGCTGAGCAATTACACGTGTCCTGAGGTCCGTGATGATGAGGTAATAGACATTGTGGATGGACGGCATCCTGTTATAGAGCTGACAGTCAGGGATGAAGACTTCGTGCCCAATGATATCCATTTAGATGACAAAGATCACCAGTTTCTCATCATCACCGGCCCCAATATGGCGGGCAAGTCCACCATACTCAGACAAACAGCACTGACCGTTCTGATGGCACAGATGGGAAGCTTTATTCCTGCCTCCAGAGGGAATATTGGGATGGTGGATCGCATCTTTACACGCGTGGGTGCCAGTGATGACCTGGCAAGGGGTCAGAGTACATTCATGGTCGAAATGAACGAGACGGCCAACATCCTCAGACATGCCACGAGCAAAAGCCTTGTCATCCTCGATGAAATAGGACGGGGAACAAGCACCTATGATGGTTTGAGTATTGCCTGGGCTGTGGCGGAATCCCTGCATGATAGGGCAGACAAGGGGGTTAGAACCCTGTTTGCCACTCACTATCATGAATTGACAGATCTGATCGCCACCAAGCAGAGGGTGAAGAATTTCAACATAGCGGTGAAAGAATGGAATGATCAGATCATCTTTTTGAGGAAACTGGTGCCGGGCGGCACAAGCCGAAGCTATGGGATACAGGTGGCCCGAATCGCGGGACTGCCCAGAGAGGTCATTGAAAGGGCCAGAGAAATCTTAGATAATCTGGAGGGGGAGGAGCTGGATGAGGTGGGCAGACCGCGCTTAGCACGCTCACAGGGTATCGAGGATGAGGAAGGGAGATTACAACTGAATCTCTTCGGTCTTCAGGATCAGAGACTTCAAAAGTGGGTTCGAAAACTGGACATCTCATCTATGACACCTCTGGAGGCGCTGATCGAGCTGAATAAGATAAAGGAATATTTGGACGAACAAAAACAATGAAAAGCAGGATAGTCCACATCAGTTCATTTCTTTTTCTCCTACTTGTGTTTTTCTTTCTGGTAGCGGGGACTGAGGTCTTGAGCAAGGCCCCATCCAGACCAGAAACCTTACTCAAGCAGGCAGATAATTGCAGAAGATCCCTATACCGCTCCAAAAAAAAGAAGAAATATCGTCACTACTGGCTAAGGTGTATCCGTCTTTACGAGAGCGTATATACGCGTTATCCAAAAAGTGAACCGGCCCCTTGGGCCCTGTACCGCGGTGCCCGAATGTATACCAAGCTTTACGGGTATTCAGGGATGCAAAAGGATCTGGATGCCGGTCTCAAACGCTTTAGAAGGCTGGTTAAAGAGTACAAGAGTCATCGCCTCGCCGATGATGCGCAGTACCGCATTGGAGAAATCTTTTACAAGCATAAAAAAGACCCCTCCCAAGCCTATGTGGAGTTTTTGAAGGTGGATGTTAAGTACCCTTCTGGGGACATGCGTCCAAGGGCAAGGGCCATGTTGGATGAGCTGGCCGTCATTCTCAGCAAGAAGAACAACCAAAAAGGGAAAAGGGCGGCCAATTCCAAGGCAAGGGAGTTGGCCTTAGTCAAAGATATCCGTCACTGGTCCACACCCACCTATACCCGGGTCGTCATTGATCTTGAAAGATCCGTCAAATACACCTCCAATCTACTGAAAAAGGATCCCAACCATAAAAAACCAAGACGATTATATGTAGATCTGGTGAAGGCAAGGGTCGGAAAGGGTATTGAGAGCTCCATACCCATAAAGGGTGGTCTGCTGCATAGGGCCAGGGCAGGGCAGTTTACAAAGGATAGGGTGCGGGTGGTCCTGGATATTAACAGTATCAACACGCATAAGATCTTTCATCTCCATGATCCCTTTCGCATTGTGGTGGACGTGAGGGGTGATGAAGAGAAGGACACTAGAAGTAAAAGTCCCTCCAGGTCAAAAAAGAGACGCACCCAGAAAGCGAGCGGGAAGGCGAAACGCCAAGGCAAGACCGTTTCCCTCGCAAGACAACTGGGATTGGGTGTGGAAAGGATCGTCATTGATCCAGGACATGGGGGGAGGGATCCTGGGACCTATGTGAAGGGGGGAATCAAGGAGAAAAACATCGTACTGAGCCTTGCTAAGGTACTTGCAAGAAAGATAGAGGAGCGTCTGGATTGCGAGGCTATTTTGACAAGGAATAAGGACGTCTTCTTGTCCTTAGAACGAAGAACGGCATTTGCCAATATGAAAAAAGCGGATCTTTTCATCTCGCTTCATGTCAATTCCTACAAACAGAAGGGAGTTCATGGACTTGAAACCTATTTTCTGAACCTTGCCACAGATGCCAGGGCAGTTATGGTGGCTGCCAGGGAGAATGCCACTTCCGAAAAGAATATCAGTGACCTTCAAAAAATACTGAACGATCTCATGTTAAACACAAAGATCAGTGAGTCGAGCCGATTGGCCCGTCAGGTGCAAAGAGGCATGATAGGTAGGGCCAAGAAGAGATATAGCGGGGTGCGAGATCTGGGCGTCAAGCAGGCCCCCTTCTACGTGCTAATAGGTGCTGAAATGCCTGCCATTCTGGTGGAAACGGGATTCATTACAAATCCCAAGGAGAGAAGCCGTCTGCTCAACAAAAAATATCAGGAAAACCTAGCCGAGGGTATTGTTTCAGGGATAGAGCGTTACATAAAGAGCATTGAACAGGCCTATAAAGGCGGATAGCTATATGGGGCGACGGCACCCAAATCATTTCTTCATTCTCAGCCAAGCATCAATGAACATATCGATATCCCCATCCATGACCCTGTCCAAATCACCCATCTCCAGATTCGTTCTGTGGTCCTTGACCATCCTATAAGGGTTGAACACGTAGGATCTTATTTGGCTTCCCCAAGCGATCTCTTTCTGGGTCTGATGGATTTCCTGTTTCTTCTGTTCAAGCTTCTCTTTCTCTACCTCGTAGAGCCGAGACTTCAAGACCTTCAAGGCCATTTCTTTGTTCCGGTGTTGGGATTTCTCATTCTGGCACTGGACGACAATATTTGTGGGGAGATGGGTAATCCTTACCGCAGAGCTGGTCTTATTCACATGCTGACCCCCGGGTCCACTCGCCCTGTAGGTATCTATGCGCAAATCCTTTTCATCAATTTCGATCTTGATATCCGTGTCCACCTCAGGCAGGACGGAAACGGAGGCAAATGAGGTGTGTCGCCTCCCCGTGGCATCAAATGGAGAAATCCTGACCATGCGATGTATCCCGTGCTCTGACTTCAGGTGGCCATAGGCATAAGGCCCACTCACCGTAAAGGTCACATTCTTGACGCCTGCCTCATCACCTGCCAGATAATCTATGACATGAGAGGACATATTTCTAGATTCACACCAGCGAAGGTACATCCTGAAAAGCATTTCAACCCAGTCTTGGGCCTCTGTTCCGCCGGCTCCCGCATTGATGGCCACAATGGCATTGCGCTTGTCATCGGGATCACCTAGAAGGGATTGGAATTCAAGGTCCTTAACCTTCTTCTCAAGCTGATCCACATCCTTCTCTACCTCTTTCAAGGTAGATTTGTCATCCTCTTCATAGGCCATTTCCGCAAGGATTTTAGCATCTTCAGTCTCTTGGTAGTACTTCTTCCATTGAACGATTTTCTCCCTGAGAAAAGCGCTTTGTTGATTCAACTTAGCTATCTCTTCCTGGTCCTTTTGCCAGAAATCGGACTTTGACATGATCTTTTCTATTTTTTCTAATTCTTTTTGCTGGCCGTCCAGGTCAAAGATGACCTCTGATATCATGGAGTTGATCCATAATGTTTTCGATTCTAGAAATCATTTCGTTGTACATCTTTGACCTCCTCTGGTTCCAAGTTGAAGCTCCCCCAAGTTCCAGCCTTCTTCGCAGGGTTTGATCAGAAGCCTACCCGTCAAAAGATACAAAGGCTAATAGATGGGGCATTTTGCCCCAAGATAGAGTGCGCATTGGAAGAAAGCGCCTAGGGTCTTTGGGAACGAAGTAAAAGTATCTTATTGTAACATAACATATGAAGAACCTTTAAGAAACTAATCACCAAAAGGGTAAACGCAAATATGTCCCCATATCGGGTATAGAGTTTCAATGAAGAGTGCCCCAATCTTAAATCTTGCGTGAGGACCTCCTCTTCGAAGAGCTGGCTGCGGGTCATGATGTGACCGTGGGGACTTATGAATGCACTAAAGCCAGTGTTTGCGGCCCTGATCATTGGCCTTCCGTTTTCAACAGCCCGGAATACAGCCATGCTCAGATGCTGATAAGGTGCGCTTGTCCTACCGAACCAGGCATCGTTGGTCAGGTTGACCAGGATTGCTGCGCCTTTTCTGGCTTGGTTTCTTGCCAGCTCAGGAAATATGACCTCAAAGCAGATGAGGATTCCCGCGGAGTGCGTTGTAAGCTTTAGGGGTTCTATCTTTTCCCCTGATGCAAAATTTCCTGCTGCATGGAGGAGGTGGCGGAAAAAGGGGAATAACCATCTATAAGGAACATACTCTCCAAAGGGAACCAGATGGACTTTGTCGTAGTATCCGGCAAATTCGCCTTGGCGGGAGAGGAGATATACGCGGTTGTAATATTTCGTGCCGGTGCGCATTCTCTTGTAAGCAGGACTTCCGAAGATGAGATCAGCCCCAGCTTGTTTTGCCACTTCAAAAAGCCTTTTTGAGAATTTCTCGTTATCCTGGAAAAAGAAAGGCATTGCGGTTTCAGGCCAAACAATCAGGTTCGGCTCGAAAGGGGATGCGGAGTGGGTAAGCCGATGATATGTATCCACTGACTCCTCCTGGTAGGCTGGATCCCACTTAATGGATTGGTCAATATTGCCTTGAATAATGGCCACCTTGATCGATTTTCCCCCTTCCTCTTCATGCTCGCCTTCTGCCAAACGATATTGTCCGTAGATGAGAGAAAAAGCGAATACCAGCAAAAGCCCCGTAATTTCCCACTTTAGGCCTCTTCTCTCAGAAGCGTCCCGATGAAAAAGAAGGCGATAGATCAGGCCATTTGCAAGGACGATTATAAAAGAAATCCCGTATACGCCCACCAGATCCGCCACTTGAATAAGAAAGAGGTTTCTAAATTGCGTGTAGCCCAACAGGCACCAGGGAAAACCCGTTAGGAAATGGGCTCTGATGATTTCTAATCCTATCCATAGGCTCGCCATTGTGAAGACCGGAAAACGTGATCCTTTCATACGGCAGAGCAGGAATGAAAAGAGGGCAGGGTATAGGGCGAGGTAGAGACACAAGAGGAGCAATGCACCACAGCTCGTCAAGAAATTGAGATAGCCATAATTCTGAAGCGTAGGAACAATCCAGTATATGAGGGTCAGATAGTGGACAAGACCTGCAATGAAACCCAAAAGGAAGGCATGGGTAGGAGATTCGTTATGAAGACTCCTCAGGAGCGGCACCAATGCGAACCAAACCAACCAGTCCAGCGGGCTTGGAGAAAAGGAGGCTGTCAGGATGAGTCCGGAGATCATCGCAAAGGCTATTTTCTTTGTGGATAGAGAGGTCATTTGGAATCTTTTTAGGATTTATCTCATTGATGATTGGGTGTGGTGACAGATTAGGGCAGGGTCAATGCTGGTCTTCAGCCTGTAGGGAAGGACGGATGTTTGCTTGAGAGATGATGAGAATCTTATGGATTTTTCTCTGGTCTGCCGATTTTATGGTCATGTGCAGATTTCCATAGCTAATTTTTTCGTCCACTTTGGGAATCCTGCCTAAAAGGTGGATAACAAAGCCGCCCACCGATTCGAATTCGCCCTCAGGCAGTGTGATCCCAAAATGTTCTCCCAGCTTCTCAATCTCAAGGCGTGCATCCACCAGAACTGAGCCGTCATCGAGAACGCTTAACAATGGTGGTTCGTCATCGTGCTCGTCCATAATTTCTCCCACGATTTCCTCAAGAATATCCTCGATGGTAATAATACCAGCGGTGCCCCCGTATTCATCAGTCACAATGGCGAGATGGGTTTTTTTCGCCCTTAAGTCCCTCAAGAGTTCACTCACCTTCTGATTCTCTGGCACAAAATAGGGCTTTCTCAGAATTTCATCGGGAATCGGTGAACTGGAATTTTCACCCCAAAGCTTTAGCAGGTCTTTGGCGTGGAGTATGCCCACGATCTGGTCAATGTTATCTTTACAAAAGGGAATCCTGGTGTGACCACAGTCCGTGACGAGTTTTATGACTTCAGCAAGGGTTGAATTGATGGAGGCGGATGAGATCTCTGTGCGGGGAATCATGATGGAGTGGGCCTTGGTCTCCTTCAGATCAAGGACCCCATAAACCATGTCCGATTCTTCATCGCTAATAAGACCCTTCGCTTGACCTTCGTTCATGAGGTCATGGATCTCTTCCGTAAGATCGGTCCCTTTTTGGAGATTCGACTTTTTCCTTAAGAGGGATTTGATCCGGTCGAGCAAGCTTTGATCCGAATCATCTTCCAAGAGTATATCAGTCTCCTTTTTAGAGTGGCGTATTTCCCTTAGAGCCTCGTTCTGGAAAGAGAGTCTGACACCAGCACCTTCAACGTCCCTATTATCTTTAGCAGCCCAATATTTTTAACAGCCGACTTGATTCAAGTTTATTTTTATACCAGCCCGTTGTCAAGATATTAGAGAGGACCGGTTCACGGGGTAGCAAAATCCACCGTCAGATTCGTCTATCATTACTGAAATCAGAAGGTTTTGGGGGATTCCTGACCACCAGCAAAGTATCAAATGCACCTTGAGGTCCGCAAAACTGGGAATCCATCCCCAGGGTGGGGAGTCCAAGCACAGCGCGGACGAATCCCTTCTCGGCGGGGATATGATGATTTGAGGGTGAGGCTCCCCACGGCACCGCTGAAACGGGGTCTCCGCTTCGTTCCAACAAGCCGCGAGGGATCCGCGCGCCCGTCCTCTCCATCCTCCGCAGTAGTCTGCTACGGAGGACGGGCGCAGTAGCCCGTCGGAGCGTAGCGGACATCGCGTTTGCGGAGCTAAGGAGGCTGGACAGGCGAGTAGATTAGGGAGGGTAAATATTACTTGACTTTAATTTGTCAGGTGGTAAGTTTATACTTTACGGCATAAGCGGTTCACATCTCTCCCCGGTTTCTCACTGGAATTTGATCGCATGAAGGTGGAGAGAGATGCGATAGGCGGGCATAGCTCAGTTGGTAGAGTACAAGCTTCCCAAGCTTGGTGTCGCGGGTTCGAGCCCCGTTGCCCGCTCCAGTTAGGTTTTGCTAGGGAAGGGCCTGACTCCCTTTTTGAGGTTATCAGCCGTATGCATTGGGGTGGTTGATCTACTTCGAATTGCGGACTTGGTGTTGATTTTAGTTTTGATCTATGAACCCTCGTAAATAAAATCGGCAACAATTTAAGTCTGCAGTCAGGAAGCGGGTCTAAGGGCCCGCTTTTTTCTTATCCATACGCCCTGTGTGATTGATTTAGACAGGAAAGGGATCACGCGATAGTCCTTGGCGCTTTCTCGACGCATGGTTAGCAAGGCACATATAGTCACAAAACAGGTTGCAGATCTGGTTGAGCCCATTCTTGGCGAAATGGGCTTTGAATTGGTGGATGTGCAATATGTACCCAAATATGGCAGATGGGTGCTCAGGTTGTATATCGACACGGCGGGAGGGGTAACCATAGATGATTGCGCCCTGGTGAGCAGTGAGATTGGCCATCTGATTGATGTGAAAGATGTGATAATGCATGAATATACCTTGGAGGTATCCTCCCCAGGTCTGAATCGCCCCCTCAAAAAAGAGAGGGATTTTATCTGGGCAACAGGAAAGAGGGTAAAGGTGAGAATGGTCAAGCCTGTTAATGGTCGTCGAAATTTTACCGGGTACCTCAAGAATTTCGAGGACGGAACCTTATATGTTGAGGCGGAAGGTTCGCTGGTGGCCCTGCCTTGGATTGAGGTGGACAAGGCCAACCTGGTTTATGAATTTAGCCATTAATTTAATGGCACGGAATTCCTGCAACAAATTGAAATTGCGGATTTTTTTTGGAGTATAAAAAAATGATCACAGAATTGATGAGGGTGATTGACCAAGTCAGTCGCGAAAAAGGGGTTGAGCGGGAGGTCCTGATCAAGACCATTGAGGAGGCCGTAAGGGCCGCAGCCAGGAAGAAACTGGGCCAGAATTATGATCTGGAAGTCAGCTTCAACGAGGAAATAGGGGAGATCGAGATTTTCGAATTCAAAGAAGTTGTGGAAAAAGTTTCTAACGAGAACGTAGAGATCTCCCTGGAAGAGGCGAAGGAGATTGATCCCGAATCCGAACGAGGGGATAGTCTGGGTATCAAGATGGATACTGACGTGCTGGGAAGGATCGCGGCACAGTCCGCCAAGCAGGTCATCATGCAGCGTCTGAGGGAGGCGGAGAGGGACATTGTCTACGACGACTACAAGGACAGGCGCGGTGAGATCATCCACGGCATTGCCCAGCGATTTGACAAAGGTGCAATCGTCGTCAATCTTGGTCGTACCGAGGCAGAACTGCCTGTAAAAGAGCAGATACCCAAGGAGTCCTATAAGCAGGGTGATCGTGTAAGGGCCTATATCCTGGATGTGAAACAATTCAGTCGAGGACCCCAGATCGTTCTCTCACGTACCCATCCCAATTTCCTCTCTGCTCTCTTCGAAAATGAGGTGCCAGAGATTTCTGAAGGGATCGTGACAGTTATCCAGGTTGCAAGAGAGCCAGGGAGCCGGGCAAAAATAGCCGTGAACTCCAAGGATGGTGATGTGGACCCCGTTGGCGCATGCGTGGGAATGAAGGGCTCCAGGGTACAAGCCGTTGTCCAAGAACTGCGAGGAGAGAAGATAGATATCGTCACCTGGGATCCCGATCCGGCCAAGTTCATCTGCAATGCCCTTGCACCTGCAGAAATTGTGCGGGTTATCGTGGATGAGGCCAATCAGACAATGGAAGTGGTGGTGCCGGATGACCAGCTGTCCCTTGCTATCGGAAAGAGGGGACAGAACGTCCGATTGGCTTCAAAATTGTCTGGGTGGAATCTGGATGTGACGAGTGAGACAAATTACAACGCCGCTTTGAAGGAGGCCTATAACTCCCTGCTTCAGCTGGATGGGGTGGGCGAAGCGACTGCCTCAAACCTTTACCAACAGGGTTTCAGATCCATGGAGGAAGTGGCAGAATCCTCCGTCACTGAACTCACGCAGGTGGGTGGAATAGGCGCAGAAAAGGCAGGAAAAATCATTGAGAGTGCCATACAGGGTATGAAGGCGAAAGAAGCCGGTGATGGGGTAGAAGAAGAGGCTCAGGAGGAAGATGCATTGAAGGAGCTTACAGCCAATGGGGAAAGGTAAAGGCCATATTCCCAGGAGGACATGCATTTCATGTGGTGCAAGGCGAACGAAGCATGAACTTACCCGGCTGGTAGTGAATGGAGAAGGTCAGTTAATCAGGGACGATGAAGGTAAAGCGCAGGGCAGGGGGGCATATGTCTGCAAGAGTGAATCCTGCCGCGAGCAATTGCCAAGAAAGAGACGCCTCCAAAGGCGTTTCAGAATCGGGAATGCTATAACAATCAGTCCAGATATGTGGGCAGAATAACAGAGGATGGACCCAAGGCAAATGATAACCGCTTACAGGGATATGGGACCTTTCGGTTTTGGGGGATTACATGGCTAAAGTCAGGGTCTATGAATTGGCCAGAGACCTTAATATGGACAGCAAACAGTTGGTGGAAAGGCTGAAAGCTGGAGGAATGAATATTAAGAACTATATGAGTACTCTGGATGAGGAAGCGACTACCAAGGCACAAGACATAATTGCTGGAAGGGTTTCAGAGGTCATTGAAGAGAAAAGGATAAAGCCGAGAGTAATTCGCAGGCGCAAAAAGACGGTCAAGATCGAACCAGAAAAACCGGCTGTGGAACCAGGAGAGGTAGAGGCTGAAGTGGAAAAGGCGGCCGAAATCACTCCCCTACGGGTTGAAGAGGAGATCAAGAAAGAGGAAGTCTCAGCCAAAGAGCCTCGGGTCACAGATAAGAAGGTCGAGGTCCCGGCCAAGGAAGGGAAAAAAGAGGTTTTGGCAGAACCAAAACCTGCAAAGCCGGCGGCAAAGATCAAGCCCAAGAAAAAGGCGAAAAAGGCCAAGAAGAAGGTGGCCGAAAAACCCGCCAAGATCATAAAGAGGCCAGAAGAGGGCCCCTTGAAGGAGCTGATCGCCAAAGATCAGAAAAGAGAGCCTGAGGCTGAAGCGCCCGTATCCACGCGGCAGGTGGGCAAGGAATTGCCTGTCACGCCCCCCGTGGACGAAAAAAAGGGGAAAGCTGTCAGGAAAAAGAGAGACAAAAAAAGAGGCGAGAAACAGGAAGTCGTTCCCAAAGGCTCTTTTCGCCATCGGAAAGTTGAGGTATTTGAGAGAGCCGATCTTTATGAAGGCCGCATGGTGGGGAAAAAAGAGCGAAGGGGCGCAAAAAAGCCTAAGGATGCTGCCAAGAAACTGAAGCAAACAGAAATCACCGTACCCAAGCCCATAAAGAGAAGAATCAGGGTGCCGGAACAAGTTACGGTGGGGGAACTGGCCAAGGCCATGGGGATCAAGGGGGTTGAGGTTATCAAAATATTGATGAGCCTAGGCGCGCCTGCCAATATCAATCAGTCCATAGATTTTGAGACCGCTTCCGTGGTGGCAGATGAATTCGGCTATGAGCTGGAACTGGATCTATTTGATGTGGAAGGCGTCATCGCTGAAGTTGAGGATAAGGCTGAAGAGCTGAAGCCAAGGCCTCCGGTGGTGACTATCATGGGCCATGTGGATCATGGAAAAACGTCTCTGCTCGACTACATAAGACAATCCAATATTATTGGAGGTGAGTCGGGGGGTATTACGCAGCATATTGGGGCCTATTATGTGAAAAGCGAGGGTGGAGATATCGTTTTTCTGGATACACCTGGACACGAAGCCTTCACGGCCATGCGCGCCAGAGGCGCAAAGGTGACTGACATCATTGTCCTGGTGGTGGCCGCGGATGACGGCGTCATGCCACAGACCGTAGAGGCGGTCAACCATGCCCGTGCTGCAAGCATTCCGATCATTGTGGCAGTTAACAAGATCGACAAACCGGAGGCCAATATTGAGAAGGTAACGAGGGAGTTGGCCGAATTGGAACTGGTTCCAGAGGCATGGGGCGGAGAAACCATCTTCGGCCATATTTCGGCCAAGACGGGCGAGGGTGTTGCGGAGCTCTTAGAGCTCATATTGCTGCAGGCGGAAGTCCTAGAATTGAAGGAGAATCCAGACAAGGCGGCGAGGGGTACTATTATAGAGGCAAAGCTGGATAAAAGCAGGGGGCCTATCGCCACGGTTCTCATCAAGAGCGGAACGCTCAAACAGGGTGACTATTTTATCTGTGGAGAGCACTATGGCAAGCTCAGGGCCATGCTCAATCATCGTAGCCGGCGGGTGAAATCCGCTGGGCCCTCAATTCCGGTGGAGATCTATGGCATTTCCGGAGTCCCCATGGCAGGAGATGAATTCATAGTCGTCGGGGATGAAAAGACGGCCAAACAGGTCATTGAGGTGCGCCAGGCCAAAGTCAGAACAGCTGGGGCGAGCAGGCGAGGTATCATCAGCCTTGATGACCTTTTTGACAGGATAAAAGAGGGTGAAATCAAGGAACTCAACCTTATTTTGAAGGCAGACGTGCAGGGCTCTATTGAGGCCCTTTCCGATTCCCTGTTCAAGTTGAGTACAGAAGAGGTGAAAGTCAAAATCATCCATTCCTCCACAGGTGCCATCACGGAAACCGATGTCATGCTCGCTTCTGCCTCTGGAGCAATCATTATCGGCTTTAATGTGCGTGCAAATCCGCGGGTCACGGAGGTTGCTGCCAAAGAGGAGGTGGACATACGCTACTATGATGTCATTTACAACCTCACTAAGGATATTCATCTGGCCATGGCTGGACTCCTTGAGCCAGTTTATAGGGAGAATATCATCGGCCGAGCGGACATAAAGCAGATATTTCGTGTCCCAAAGGTGGGTACCGTGGCTGGTTGCTATGTGACTGATGGCCACATTGAGAGGAATGCCAATGCGCGACTTCTCAGAGACGAAGTGGTGGTCTTTGACGGCAAAATAGCCTCATTAAGACGTTTCAAGGATGATGTGAAGGAGGTCCAGTCAGGTTATGAGTGTGGCATCGGTCTGGAAAACTTTCAGGATATAAAACCAGGAGATGTTTTTGAAGTCTATAACCTGGTAGAGGAGGAAGCGGAGTTGTAAGAAATGGTCGTTGGGATTCTTAAGATTGACCTCCATTTACACGATAACCGTTCCCTGAAAGGCAAGAGGAAGATCGTAAAAAGCATGGTGGACAGAATTAAGTACAAGTTCAATGTTTCCGTCGCAGAAGTTGGCTCCAATGACAAATGGCAGAAGATTGAATTGGGGGTAAGCGCAATTGGAAATGACAGGCGTCACATTGATGCCTCACTAAATAATATACGTGCTTTCGTGGATTCTCTGTATTTGGCTGAGATTGTTGATTCAAAAATAGAGATTCTTAACATCTAAAAAAATAGATTCAGTGCGAGGCACTTCATGTTGGCAGGCAAGAGGGCAGTCCGGGTTGGTGATCAGCTCTTGCGAGAGATCGCCGATTTGTTGGTAAAAAAGGTTAGAGATCCGAGAATAAGGGGAGCCACTTTAACAGGCGTCCGTCTCAGCGATGACCTAAGACATGCCAAGGTTTATTATAGTGTAATGGGTAAGAAGGAAGATTTTGAGAGGGCCCAAGCTGGCCTGGATAGTGCTAAGGGATTTATAAAAAAAGAGATAGGTCATAGGATGGATCTGAAATATATGCCTGACATTACATTCAAGCATGACCCCTCCTTGGCAGAGGGCGACCATATGGAAAGGGTCTTTGAGAAACTTAAGGTGGAAGACTCAGGCGATGCACCTGACTAGAATGGGTACATGGGAAATCCCTATGATGGCATAATTCTGATTGATAAAGCAGAGGGAAAGACCTCTTTTGATGTGGTAAAGGCAGTCAGACGCCTTCTGAAAGTCAAAAAGGTCGGTCATGCCGGTACCCTGGATCCCTTTGCCACAGGATTATTGATCATTTTGTTGGGTCAGGGAACGAAGCTCTCCAATTACCTCATGGCAGGGGACAAGGCCTATCAGGCCACCATGAGATTAGGCGTTGAAACAGATACGCAGGACCTGACCGGACGGGTTGTAAAGATGAGCCTTGTGCCCGAATTCGAGCCAGAATCCATCAGCAAAGTTGCCCTGGGATTTGTGGGAGAGATCGAACAAGTCCCCCCCCTCTTTTCTGCCGTCAATTACAGGGGCAAACGGGCCTATCAGCTCGCACGAGAAGGGATCAAGATGGATTTGCAGAAAAGAAGGGTGAAGGTCCATTCGCTGGCAATCACTTCTGTTCACCTCCCAGATGTGACCATGAAGGTCACTTGTTCCAGGGGCACTTATGTGAGGAGCCTTGCAGCGGATCTGGGAAAAGAGCTGGGACCTGGAGCCCATCTCAAGTCCCTTAGAAGATTGTGCAGCGGGCCTTTCAGTGTGGAAGACGCCCTGAGCCTAGAAAATTTGGAGCATTTATCCCAGGATCGCTCCGTGCAACAAATACGCATACCTCTGCGCGAGGCCTTGCCTGACATGAAAGAGGCAAAAGTGGACGGCGCAATGGCCCAGCGGATCAGAAATGGGTATCAACCGGGTTGTGGGGAGGTTGCGATGGCTGAGTTGCCCCGGTTTTTTGACGGTTACATGAAGTTGATCGAGGGGGAGGTGTTGGTGGCCATCGCGAAAGTGCAGCACTTATTAGAGAACAAGGCATCGTTAAAGATTATGAGGGTGTTCAACTGATTTCAGGTTGTTCTAAATCCTTAAACAGTTTTTTCGTTCGTTAAATCATTAATCCATTTAGAAGGAGGGATAAAAAGTGGTTCTGACTCCAGAGGTCAAGAAAGAGATTGTTGATCAGTTCAAGATCCATCAAAAGGACACAGGTTCACCCGAAGTTCAGATCGCCCTTTTGAGCAAACGGATAAGTTATCTAACCGATCATTTCAAGATACACAAGAAGGACCACCACTCTCGGCGGGGTCTGCTAAAACTGGTGGGCCAAAGGAGAAGGCTCCTGAATTACTTAAAGAAGACAGATGTAAAAAGGTATAAAAATATCATCAAGGAACTGGGGATCAGAAAGTAGGCCTTACCCATTAAGTTCAGATCCACCCGATGGGTATGAGGATACTCATGAATTTTCAGATATGAAGAAAGGATGAAAAAGGAGATGATTAAAAGCAGTTCAATTGATATTAACGGTCAAACCCTATACGTGGAAACCGGCCGTATCGCAAGGCAGGCGAGTGGCTCTGCCGTTGTGACACTGGGAGAAACGGTGGTCCTGGTGACCGCCGTGTCGACAGATGAGATTCGAGAAGGGATAGATTTTCTCCCTTTAACAGTGGAATACCAGGAGATGTCCTATGCGGGGGGCAGAATTCCGAGGAATTATTTTCGCAGGGATATGGGAAGACCCAGGGAGAGGGAAACCCTTACTGCCCGACTCATGGATCGGCCACTAAGACCTCTTTTTCCAGATCACTACGGCTATGAGACACAGATAATCGCCAGTGTACTCTCCACAGACAAAGAGAATGAGGCGGACGTTCTTGCCATGCTGGGCGCGTCAACGGCCCTTGAAGTATCAGATATTCCCTTTGATGGACCGATAGCTGGAGTCCGCGTCGGGAGAATAGATGGCAAATTTATTGCCAATCCCACGCTCAGTCAGCAGGAGGAGACCGATATCAACATCATAGTTGCTGGAAACAGGTCTGGTGTGGTGATGGTGGAAGGAGGCGCCCAATTGGTCTCAGAATCTGAAATGATCGAGGCGATTTTTTACGGGTATCAGGCCTTACAACCCATGCTGGACATGCAGATAGAAATGAAAAGAGAGGTGGGAAAAGAGAAAAGGGCGTTTTCTGGTCCTGCCAAAGATGGGGAAATGGAGACCAAAGCCATTGAATTGGCAACGCCTTTGCTCCAAGAGGTCATCACCACGGCTGACAAAAAATTACGCCAAAAGAGAAGGGATCATACCTTTGTCTCCGTGTTGGAAGCCCTTTCTGAAGACTATGAGGAAAAGGAATCAGAGATTAGGGATATCATCTATGACCTGGAGAAAAGAATGGTACGAAAGCTGATCCTGGAAGATGGAGGGCGGATAGACGGGCGTCCCTTCACGGAAGTGAGACCCATCGAATGTATCGTCGGGGTGCTGCCACGGGTTCATGGATCTGCGCTATTTACCAGAGGCGAGACTCAGGCCATGGTCTTGACCACCCTTGGAACGGAGATGGACGAGCAGAGAATGGACACTATCTATGGTGACCTGTATCGAGGCTTCATATTTCACTACAATTTCCCCCCTTACTCTGTGGGGGAGGCGAGAAGACTCTCTGGCCCAGGAAGGAGAGAAATTGGACATGGCGCGCTGGCGCGTCGGGCCCTCATTCCGGTTATGACCAACAAGGATGATTTTCAATACTCTGTTCGGGTCGTCTCAGAAATCCTCGAATCTAACGGCTCTTCTTCAATGGCCAGCGTCTGTGGGGCATCTCTCTCACTCATGGACGCGGGAGTGCCCATAAAGGATGCGGTCGCAGGGGTGGCTATGGGGCTTATCTCGGAGGGGGAGAAACTGGTCATCCTTACGGACATCATAGGAGATGAGGACCATTATGGGGATATGGATTTTAAAGTGGCTGGCACCCGTGATGGCATAACGGCCTTGCAGATGGATATCAAAATCGATGGTATCACGAGGGAGGTCATGCAAAAGGCCCTTGAGCAGGCAAAAGAGGCGAGGCTTCATATTTTGGACAACATGAATCAAGCCATCTCCCAGCCGAGGAGAGAGATCTCTGAATATGCACCTGTCATCACCACCATACAGATAAGGCCAGAGAAAGTTAGACTCCTTATAGGTCCTGGGGGCAAGACCATTAAAGAAATCATAAATGCCAGCGAATCCAGAATTGATGTGGACGATGATGGCAAAGTGATCGTAGCAGCCGCGGATAGTGAAGGCGCAAGAATTGCCGTGGATATGATCAACAATATCATACAGGACGCAGAGGTTGGAAAGCTCTATAGGGGTAAAGTGAGAAAGATCATGGATTTCGGTGCCTTTGTGGAAATTCTTCCTGGGACGGATGGGTTGGTTCACATCTCTCAATTGGACAAGAACCGGGTCAATAAGGTCACCGATATCCTACAGGAAGGTGATGAGGTCCTGGTAAAGGTCCTTGAGGTGGACAGTAATGGAAGGATAAGCCTATCCCGCAAAGCCGCTCTAGAGGAAAGCCCTGATAATGTATCATAAGACGGTTTTAGAGAACGGGCTCAAGATTCTCTCTGAAAAGATGGAGCATATCCGATCCATCTCGCTCGGGATATGGGTGGGCGCGGGCTCCCGTGACGAGATGGAAAGGGAAAATGGCATTTCTCATTTTGTCGAACACATGATCTTCAAAGGCACAAGAAACCGGAACGGCCTGCAAATCGCCAAAGAACTGGATGCCATCGGAGGGCTGTCCAATGCCTTTACCGGAAAAGAGCATACCTGTTACCATTCAAAGGTTTTGGACAGACATCTCCCCACCCTGGCAGACATCCTCTCCGATATCTTTCTTAATTCAACTTTCCATCCAAAGGACATGGATCGAGAGAGACAGGTTATCCTCCAAGAAATCAATATGATGGAGGATACACCTGAAGACCGCATTCATGTGCTATTTAACCGTCTGTGCTGGATTGACCATCCCCTCGGTATGTGTGTTCTCGGTACGGGTGAGACGGTTTCCAACATAAAAAAAGAGACCATACTCAAGTATATAAACAGGTTTTATACGCCAACCAGGATTATTATTACGGCTGCGGGGAACATTGAGCATGATGCCCTGGTAAGCCACTTTGAGCCCCTTTTTAAGTCCATTAGGTCGGGCAACGAAGATCCACCGAGGAGCATTCCCCATGTGCATTCTGACATCTCCTGTCAATGGAAAGACCTGGAACAGGTCCACATATGTCTAGGGGGAAAAGCGCCAAATTTGTCAAGCGATGTGAGATTTGCTGGCGCTGTCCTAAATACAATCCTGGGCGGCAATATGAGTTCCCGTCTCTTTCAGGAGATTCGAGAGAAGAGGGGCCTTGCGTATTCTCTCTACTCTTTTCTTTCAGCTTACATGGATACGGGTCTCATGGGTGTCTATGTGGGCACGGACCCCTCACAAGTGAATCAGGTGCTTGAGATTGTCAATAGGGAAATAAGAAAGATTAGGGGTGGGGAAGTTTCCAAAGCTGATCTATCGGCAGCCCGTGAGCACCTCATGGGGGGAGTTCTGCTTGGGGCTGAGAACACGGATGTTAGAATGATGCGTCTTGCCAAGAATGATTACGTTTTCGGAAAATATGTGAGTTATGACGAACTTGTGGCCAAGTTGCAAGAGGTTACGGTTGATGAAGTGGTTGCTGTTGCAGAAGACACCTTTCAGAACGATGAAGTCTCATTGGTCACCCTTGGCCAAATAAAAAAAGAAGACCTTGATTTGGCCTGCCTTCAGTTCAATTAGTGGCCAGCACTACCACCTCCCTTTTTCCGCCTCTGGCGGCATCCATTTAGGATCCAAACTCTGACCTCTCCTTTGTGGGAGTTTTCGGATGAATGATTGAGACATTTTGAGGGGTGTTTTGGAGAAGATACCTATCAAGATTAAACGCCTGGACGAAACTGCCGATTTGCCCTTGCCCAGCTATGAGTCTGAGGGTTCCTCTGGAATGGACCTGCGGGCCTCTGTGACAAAGCCTGTCCTATTGAATCCTGGCGAAATAAGACTCATTCCTACGGGACTCGCAATCTCTGTTCCCCATGGCTATGAGGCTCAAATTCGCCCCCGAAGCGGCTTAGCCCTTAAACATGGGATTGGAATGGTCAATTCGCCCGGTACAATCGATTCAGATTACAGGGGGGAAATAGGCATCATTGTGGTCAATTGGGGGAAGAAACCATTCACCATAAGGAGAGGTGATCGAGTCGCCCAAATGATCATAACCAAGGTCTACAAGGCTGATATTATGGAAGTTGGTGCGCTTGAATCGACGGAGCGGGGAGAAGGTGGTTTTGGGCATAGTGGTGTGACCTGAGAGCGCTCTCTTTTGTTTCTCGGCAAACGCATAACTA
>JASFIT010000039.1:0-18602 GCA_050122535.1 Desulfobacteraceae bacterium
ATGAGGCGAATGTGCCGCTCACTGTGGATCCCCTTGGAGGATCTTATTATGTGGAATGGCTCACCAATAAACTGGAAGATGAAACGGTCAAGCTTTTGGCAGAGATCGATGAGCAGGGCGGCATGTGGGAATGTCTCAAATCAGGATGGCTTCAGAAACAGTTCGACATATCCACCACAGAGATCCAGAATGAAATAAACACCTGCAAAAGGCTTATTGTGGGCGCCAATGCCTTTAAGGGTGATGATGGAGAAATCAGCAAAGCCATTGTGGAAGGAGCTTACAAAGTACCACCAGATGAGAAAAGGTTTGGTGCCATCACCCGCGTGAAGGAGCTGAGGAAGTCACGCGATCAGGAAAGGGTGAAAAAGGCTTTAAAAGCCCTGGTTCAGGCAGTTGGGGAGGATCAGAACATTGTGCGACCCACCATCGAGGCGGCTAAAGTCTATGCCACTTTGGGAGAAATGGTGGGGACAATCCGGATGGCAAAAAAACTTCCGTATGATCCTTACGAGCGTATCCCGACGCCGGAATTTCTGAAGGACATTCTTTAGAAGAGGATGGAACTATGGCAGCAGAAGAGAGAAAAATCAGGGTATTGATCGGCAAGGTGGGGTTTGACCCGCATGACAGGGGCATCCTAATCCTTTCTCACGGATTAAGGAATGCTGGAATGGAAGTGATCTTTCTCGGTAAGTTTCAAACGGCAGAGGAAGTGGTTGCCTCTGCCATAGAGGAGCACGCGGACGTCATCGCGCTGAGTGATCATTGCGGTGTCATGCGACTCATAGCAAAGGATGTGACAGATCTTTTAAAGGAGGATAAGGCAACGGACATCTGTGTTGTGGCCGGTGGCATTATTCCGGAGGAGGACATCCCATTACTTGAGGAGATGGGCGTGACTGGGAATTACGGCATGGGGACGCCGATGGAGGAGATCGTTAAACACATTGTTGAGAGGGTCAATGATAGAGAGGAGAAATTAAGGCTCAAGGCGGCTTATTGAGAGCGGGAAAAGACACAAAACATTCAGGTGGGGCACATCTTGAGGGGATGTTGCCCAAACCCAATTGTGGATAAAGTAGAGCCTTATCAGGATAAACACTTTTGCTGGATTCCCGCTTTCGCGGGAATGACCGGTGGATTACCGCCGTAATGACGCGGTGTCATCCTCGCGCAGGCGGGGATCCAATAGACATGCTAAATCGCTCAAACCGAGGCTTTTGTTATAGCCGGTTTGGGCAACAGCCCGTTGAATGTTAAATTTCAGAAACAAAAACTTAATCTCTAAGATGTGAGCCCAGACACGAATTGGATGATCTCTTTCAAGGGGGTTCCTGGACCAAAGACCTCTTTGATGCCTGCTTTTTTGAGTTTCAGAATATCGTCAGGGGGTATGGTGCCTCCGAGAAGCACCATCTTCTCTTCTACACCTTTTTCCCTGAGGGCAGTAACCACCTCTGGGGCTAATATCATGTGGTTTCCGGAGAGTGTGCTAAGCCCTATGACATCGGCGTCTTCTTGTATGGCCGTTTCAACGATATTCTGAGGCATTTGATTCCCGATATAAATCACTTCCATACCAGCATCGCGCAGGGCACGCGCCACCACAATACTCCCCCTCCAATGGGCATCCATACCAAGACGAGCAATTAGAATTCTGATGCGTTTTTTCATAGTGACTTACCTTATTCTGTAATTAAAAAGACAGGGTAAAGATTCCACCTTAATTGGAGTATTGGAGTACTGGAATGCTTAATTCGAATCAACAGGAAAAACCATTACTCCACTGCTCCATCACTCCAACACTCCATCTGGATGGCGCATAGCAACTATAAGCGCACCTCGTTTTAGCGAGCTGAAGAATCCCCAGATCATCAATCTTAGAAAAGCGGGGGATCCCACGTCCCATAACTTTTTTTCAAAGTCTGAGATACCTCCCCCTCTGTTAAATGGGCCTTTACCGAATCAACGATGACTTCCATTAAGTTTCCATCCTCGTGGCAACACCGGGCGATCGCCTCGAGAGCACGCTCTGCCTCCAGAGCGCTCCGCTCTTTCTTGATCCTTTCTATCTTGTCTTGCTGAATCTTCAGAGTTTCTGGAACCTGGAAGAGCTCTATAGGAAGTTTTTCATCCTCTATCTGATAGCAATTCATCCCCACAATCGGCATTTCTCCAGACTCAATGGCCTTTTGGTATTCGTAAGCGGAATCTGAAATCTCTCGGTGTATCCACCCCGTTTCTACGGCCTTTACAATCCCTCCCATTTGATCAATTCGTTCCAAAAGGGCGGCGATCCTCTCCTCAAGTTGGTTGGTCAAAGACTCTACAAAATAGGATCCTCCAAGAGGATCTATGGTGTGGGTCACTCGGGTCTCAAGCTGTAAGATCTGCTGTGTCCTGAGGGCGGTAAGGGAAGAAAGCTCAGTGGGCGTACAGAGCGCTTCATCATAGGCATCCACATGGACGGATTGTGCTCCTCCCAGTGCAGCCGACAGAGCCTGATAGCCAGCTCGAGCGATGTTGTTCAAGGGCTGCTGTGCAGTCAGGGAAACGCCGGAGGTCTGGACATGGAATCTCAGGGAGAGAGAGCGTGGGTTTTTTGCCTTGAACCGTTTTTTCATCAATCTGGCCCACAATCTTCTGGCGGCCCTGTACTTGGCGATCTCCTCAAAGAAGTCGCTGTGAGCAGAGAAAAAAAAGCTGAGCCTTGGGGCGAAGCTGTCCACCTGGAGACCGCGCCTTATAAGTTCCTCTGAACACCCTACAGCATTAGCGATCACAAAGGCCACTTCCTGAACAGCATTACACCCTGCCTCCCGATAATTGTAACCGGCGAAGCTTATGGGATTCCACCTATGAGCATACTTTGCACAATATTCAATAGCGTCGCAACTCAGCTTGAAGGAGAATTTTGGCGGTAAGACCTCCGGGGCAATGCAGATGGTTGTCTCCATCAAGAAATCATTCTGATTCGTACCCATGAGTGTCTCCAGAGGTATGCCACGAGCCAGTGCGTTCGCAAAATACATGGATTGAACGGAGATGTTGCAAATGGGGTGAGATGTGACCAAAGAACTACTAATCTTGTCGATCGGTATGCCTTCGAACAAAATACGCATGTCCTCCAAAGTGTCGACGGCTACTCCGCCCCGACCCACATCGGCGTAGGCATTTGGATCCGTGGAATCATATCCCCGGAGGGTTGGATAATCAAAAACGGCGTTTATGCCGGTGGCCCCTTGGTCAAGAAGAAACTTGTATCTTTTGTTGGTCTGTTCGGGCGGTCCAAAGCCGGCCAATTGCCGAAGGGTCCAGGTTCGCCCCCGATACATGGTCGGATGGATGCCTCGCACATAAGGCTCATCCCCCGGGAAACCTAAATCCTTAAGATAGTCCATATGGGAAATGTCTTCCGGGGTATACAAAGGCTTAATGGGCAACCCGGAGAGGCTATTGAATCCCTTCTTTTCACCCTTTTCAGCCGGGCCAATCTTATTCTGCCAGTCCTCTGTTTTTTGACTGATCTTCTCAATGGCCCGGCTGTTCCATAGTTTTGACATCCTCTTCCTCCTCTACCATTTTTGGGGGATCAACAGTGACCCCTCAAGCAAATCTCCTTCCGAAAAGATATGATTCAGGATTTTTGAACTATATCTAAGAATCGCCGCCAGTGCCGTCATTGCTCGCCCTGTTAAATAAGGGACTCATGAACAGTTTCACAACCTCAACTTACATATCGGATAGTCCCCATCCTGCGGATGAACAGTTTTGAATGCATTTAACAGGGCGAGTCACTGACGCCTAGTCAGGGGCGAAGCAATCTCCGTGGCGAAGGGTTTGCTTCGTCGCGCTGCTCCTCGCAATGACAATCTTCAAATCTCTTGCAGGATTCTTAGAATCTCTGCATCCAGTTCATCATTATCAAAAGAGAATGAAACGGTTCCATGGTCGATATCAAATGTTGTGAGATTGCAGTCGTAATCAGCTGCCACCTCTTGCAATAGTTTTCTGAACTTGACCACATCAGGGTGATCTAAGCTGTCCACATCCTCTGAATATAGATCCACTTCAATGATTCCCATGAGCTTGGCCTTGCCGCCTTATCGAATCATGCCAGAATGCCCCGCTCTTCAGAATGGGGATGAATGGCATCCTTTTAATCCTCCACCATCGGAAGCTGTGTCACAATTCGTCATCCCGGCCAAATCCCGCAGAGCGGGATGCGAGCCGGTATCCAGAATGATTTGGTTTTTCCTGATCTTCCTGGATTCCGGGTCTCGCCCGACAACATTGTGCTCGCCCGGAATGACAGCTCTGTTAGATTACGACCCAGCCTGTCGAGGGAGAGGAGATGTTTTATCGAAAAGCTAGATTCCCTTCCCTTTAGGGCGGGGTGCTACAATATCTGTAATGGCTTGAACGCAAAATGTGTGCAAGAAATACGGTGCGCCCCTAAAATCAGATCTCGAGTGTAACCTGTTCTGGTGAGGCCCTGTGCATCGCGACGAAAATAAACGAGCCAGTTAACAGAATAAGGGCCCCTATAATAAAGACCATACTAGAGGACCAGAGGTCAATGATAACTCCCGCAAGCAATGGGCCGATCAGCATACCCAGACTGTGGGACATGGCGAGCAGGCCCATGATGGAGCCCATTGCCTCCACTCTCCTGCCCTCAATCACACCCAAGGCCATGAGGGCAGGAAAGGCGATGCCTCCGGCCAGACCATAAAGCCCGCTGGCCAGAAAGAGCTGTCCAAAGGAACTGGCGACTTGCAAAAGAAGAAGGGACAGAGCGCCCAAGATCCCTCCGAGTGCAATTAGCAGTTTCTTGTTGGATCTGTCCGCAAGAAATCCCATGGGCGTTTGAAAAACAGCGCTCGTCAGGACGTTTATCATGACGACGAATCCTATGGCAGAACTGCTTAAATGGAGTCGGGTGCTGGCTAGCAGGGGGAGAAATCCCCATGTGAATCCTATGCCGGTCGTAAAGCAAAGACGGAAGGTAAAAAGAGAAAAAATGGCTGGTTCCTTAATAAGATGGAGATAGCGGATTGGTTTTTTGGGAGTAGAAGCCTGGCCTCCGTTATGGCCCTTTTCAGAGGGAAGCAATAAAAGGCAGAGGGCAAAACCCAGAAAGGTAAAGGCTCCCATGGTAAGAAAAGAAAACTGGATATTCAATAAATCCTTCACCACACCGCCCAGTATGGGCCCGAAACTCAGACCCCCATAGAGGGATATGTTAAAGAGGCCCATGGTGAATCCCTCTCTGTTCTTTGGTGTAATCGTGCCCACATAGGCCTGGGCAACAGGAAAGATCATGGCCGATGCAAACCCCTGGCCCAATCTAATGAGAATAAGCGCATGAACACTTGATGAGACCAAGTAGAGAAGGGAGACAAGGAAATAGAGAAACATGCCGAGGGTGAGAAGAGGCTTTTTCCCTTTTATGTCGGATAGTTTGCCGAAGTATGGAACGAAAAGGGTCCTGGTGAAGGAAAAGGCGCCGAAAATCAGGCCCACCTGAAAGGCGCCAGCCCCTAACTCGTGCGCATACACCGGTAATAGGGGTGCAACAATGCCCACGCCCATGATGGTGACAAAAACAGCGAGGAAAAGGGTTATGAATATTTTTAGATTTAGAACCATTTTAGAATAGGTACTAAAGGGGCAAGTAAAGAGTCTAGCAGTATAGGAATTTTCTATGGGGCAATGCAAGATTTTTGGGGTCATAGCGAGACAGGCGATCCAGAAAAGCGAGTAGACCCCAATATGTATGTTTCTTGACATCACCCATTTCAAGTGATAATTCGCATACTACGCCCCCTCCCTATCCTCCCCCTCGCCTTCGGCTCGTAGTCCTACGGCTCGGAGAGAGGGGGAGGGTTAGGGTGGGGGTGAAATTTCCAACTTACTGGATCATATTTTTCGAATCGCAGGAATATGGGGGCATCAATGACATTTCAAGAATTGATCCTGTCTCTAGAGAGATTCTGGGCGGAGAGGGGCTGTGTCATTCAACAGCCCTACGACCTGGAAGTGGGGGCAGGCACCTTTAATCCCGCCACCCTATTGAGGTGCCTCGGACCAGAGCCGTGGTCAGTCGCCTACGTGGAACCCTCCAGGCGCCCTACCGACGGTAGATATGGGGAGAATCCCAACCGATTGGGACACTATTATCAGTACCAGGTCATCCTAAAACCCTCACCCATAGATGTCCAAGAGATCTACCTGGACAGCTTAAAGGCCCTCGGGATTGACCCACTAGACCATGATATCCGTTTTGTAGAGGATGATTGGGAGTCCCCGACGCTTGGTGCCTCAGGCCTAGGCTGGGAGGTCTGGCTGGACGGCATGGAAATCACGCAGTTCACCTATTTTCAACTGGCCGGAAGCATTAGACTCGATCCCATTTCGGTCGAACTCACCTACGGTTTAGAAAGAATTGCCATGTATCTCCAGGAAAAGGAGAGTGTCTATGACCTCATGTGGAACGACAGGGTCACTTACGGGGACGTCCATAAGAAGGGGGAATGGGAGCTTTCCGTGTATTGCTTTGAGCTGGCCGATGTGGAAATGCTTGTGAAGATGTTCGATTTATGTGAAGGAGAATCCAAGAGGATAAGCAAAGAGGGGCTTGTCTTGCCTGCCTACGATTATTGCCTCAAATGCTCTCACATCTTTAATGTCCTTGATGCGAGAGGGGCAATCAGCGTGGCTGAGAGGACAAAGTATATAGAGCGTATCAGGAACCTGGCTCGCACAGCCTCCAAGAACTATCTTAGTCAGAGAGAAGAGATGGGATATCCGCTATTGATTGATGATTGACGATTTAAGATTGAAGATTGAGGAAAAAGAAACAAGAAAAGGACAAGTGAGGATTCATGGCTAGTGATCTGCTAATAGAGATTGGGACAGAAGAGATTCCATCAGACTATTTTGAAAGTGCCTTGAAAGAAATGGGGAGACTTGCAGAAACCTATCTGAAGGAAAACCGGATCGAGATTGGAACAGAACTTGAGGTTTGCGCAACGCCGAGACGGCTCGTCCTGATAGGCAAGGCGATTGCAGACAAACAGGAAGATGTGTCTAAAGAGATCACCGGGCCTCCCAAGAAGGCTGCATTCGATGAAAAGGGGAATCCCACAAAGGCCGCTTTCGGGTTTGCAGAAAAACAGGGTGTCTCCGTAGAGGAGCTTCAATTCCTAAAGACCCCAAAGGGCGAGTACGTCTTCGTAAAGCGCACGATACCCGGCAGAACAACCAGGGAAATCCTCTCTGAAGTTTTACCCAGATTGATTTCAGACATTCCGTGGCCAAAATCCATGCGTTGGGGAGAGTTAGACTTTCCCTTTGTTCGTCCCATTCACTGGGTGCTTGCTTTGTTTGGTGGTGAAGTCATCTGCTTTGAAGTTGCAGGTGTGAAGAGCGGGAACAAGACGAGGGGCCATCGATTTATGGCGCCTCAGACAATGGAAGTGGCAGATCTTCAAGATTATTTGAGAAAAATGAAGGAGAGCTCTGTCATTATTGATCATGAAGCAAGAGAAAAAGAAGTGAAAAAGATTGTTATGAGCGCAGCAAAGACTGTTTCAGGAACGCCGGCCATGGATCCTGAACTCCTATCCATCGTGACGAACATGGTGGAGTTCCCATCCGCAGTTTGCGGGAGCTTTGAAAAGGAATTTCTGAATATCCCAGAACCCGTTCTTATCACTGCAATGAAGAAGCATCAGAGATACTTTGCTGTTCGTGATTCGGAGGGTCAATTGATGCCAAACTTCGTCGCTGTGAACAACACGGTTGCCAGGGATGAATCAGTGGTTCAGAAGGGGCACGAAAGGGTCCTGAGGGCCAGGCTTTCTGACGCGGATTTCTTTTTCAAAGAAGATAGGAAAAGACCCCTTAAGAGTAGATTGGAAGATCTAAAAGAAGTCATCTATCAGGCCAAACTGGGGACCTCTTTTGCCAAAGTCCAACGGTTTACTCAGTTGACGGAATATTTGGTGGAGCAAATTTTGCCAGAGAAGATGGATGATGTGAGGCTTGCAGCGGCGCTCTGCAAATGTGACTTGGTTACAGAGATGGTTATGGAGTTTCCCACATTGCAGGGTATCATGGGAAAGGAATATGCCCTACTGGACGGTCATCCCGGAGAAGTCTGTCTCGCCGTATATGAACACTATCTTCCCGCACGAGCCAGTGATGAGCTCCCCACATCTCCTATTGGAGCCATCGTGGGTCTTGGGGACCGCATGGATACCGTATCAGGATTCTTTGCTATTGAGATGGAACCTACAGGTGCGGCCGATCCCTTTGCTCTTCGCAGACACGCCCTAGCTATTATCCGAATTCTTGAAAAGATGCAGTGGAACATATCCCTTGAGGAATTCATTGCAAAGTCCCTATCCATCCTGCGTGCTGAGATTGAGTTTGATAAAGATCTTGTTAGCAACAAGGTATTGGGCTTCTTTAGAGAGAGATATAAGAACATGATGTTGAGATCGGGCTATGAATCGGACCTGATTGATGCCATCATTTCCGTGAATTTTGACCAGATCAATCAACTCCGTTCTAGGATTGATCAGCTCAAGAAATTTATGACAGAATCAGAGGAATTTGAATCCTTGGCTCTAACTTTTAAGCGGGTAACGAATATTCTTAGAAATCAGGATGAATCATTTCCTGTTGATGCCAATCTTTTCAGGGAATCCTGTGAGTCGAAGCTATGGGAAACCTACCAGGCACTCGAGGATGACATCAGGGTGACTGTTGAAAGAGAGGACTATTTTGAGGCCCTGAACCTCATGGTGCGACTGAGGAAGCCTGTAGACGATCTGTTCGATGGGGTGGAGATTCTGACTAAAGAGGACACTCAATTGAGGGATAACAGAGTGGGAATGCTTCAAACCCTGGCCCGCCTTTTTCTAAGCCTTGCAGACTTCTCCAAATTCTCAATTTGAGTTATAGATGCGTTGAGTAGTCGAGTAGTTAAGTAGTTGAGTCGTAGACAATATTGTAGAACAACTCAACCACTAAACGACTTAACCACTCAACCGTTTGTGAGCAGAGTGAGCTATTTGGTGGGCTTTTTGATGAGAATATAGAGGTTGCCTTCATGTTTCATGTGCCCTGCAGCCAACTCGGCGTGCTGATCGCTGCCCCAAAATATATCCGCCCTTCCAGATCCTTTGATGGCCCCCCCTGTATCTTGGTTTAAAATGAAACGTGAAAACTGGGTCCAGCCTGTGATCTCATCGTTGCTTTCAATGACAGGTTTCTCACTGGAAATGAAGCAGAGTGCCCCCTTTGGAAAAATCCTGCTATCAAGGGCAATTGATCTGCCGGGGGTGAGAGGAACGTCAATGTTGCCAAAAGGGCCATTCTCCATGAGGCCAAAGAACACGTAGGAGGGATTGTGATTCAACACCTCTTCCAGGATCTCAGGGTGTTCGGAGAGGTAACGACGGATGCTCTGCATGGAAATTTCCTCCCTGCTGAGCAGGCCCCTATCCAGCAGATACCGCCCAATGCTCCGATAAGGCCGACCATTAGAGGCCTGGTAGCCCACAGAAATCGTGCTCTCATCGGGCAATTTAAGACGGCCAGATCCCTGTATGTGTAGGAAGGCCACGTCAAGGGGATCCTTGAGCCAGGCAATCTCTAGACCTCTGTTTGCCAAGGCACTATCTGCCTCTATTTGTTTCCTGGAAAAATAGGGTAAAACCTCCTTGCCCTCAATTCTCGCAATGATGGATTTGCCCGTATATTCGTCCCTAAATAGGCCAAGATCAATCTTTATCAGGTCGTTGGGTTTTTCGTAAATCGGATACTTGAACGTTTCATCAGGGATCAGTCTACCCTCGTACACAGGTTCATAATAGCCGGTGAAGAGGACTTTATTGTTTCCCACACGGCCTGCCGCCCTGTAGACCAAGAAATCTCTCCTAATCCTCTCATTCAACTCCCCCGGATCCGGATTTTTTGAAACAAGTTCCAAAAAGGCTTCTTGGCTCTCGCGCACCTGAAGGCAGGTGTATTCATGGGGACCATAATGGAATATGTATTGGGGATCCAATCTTTGGAGATACTCAAGATTGCTCCTTATGGATTGGGCGAGAGATGCGAAATCCATATCGTCATGGAATCTGGGATAAAAAAAGCGTATTCGGCTTAGGGCTTCCTCAGGCCTCTCCGCTTCTTTTTTAAGGGCTGGATAGCACCCAAAAAAGGAGATGAGGTGTAGCAGGAGACAGAATATCAATAAGTATTTATATTTCTTTGACATATTTGACAATTACTTCCAATAACTCTCAGCAAAACGACCCGTCCAGAGCCTACAAATTCATCAAAAAAGCTGATTTTTTCATAATATATGCTAATCCTGTTGATTACAAGTCAAATAATATAGGAGAGAACCCATTTTTAGTGTAGCTTTTTCGCTTGGCAAGTGTGGTAATCTCACCACAACCCACCCTAGAAGAGGAATTCAAGCCAAGAGCCCAAAAAATACTAATTAATGAGTATTGATATAAAATCAGATAGTTATGTGAATTCCCAGAACAAAATCCAACGCTAAATTGTGTTTGGCATGTTGCTTGCTATCCATCTCACAAAGTATTTGTGTGTCCATACCATGACCAATAGGAGTGAATCGTGGATTTTAGACAGCGAACCCTGAGAGATGATGTGGGTTGCACGGGAATTGGCCTCCACTCGGGAGAGAAAGTGCGGTTGACCGTAAAACCTGCTCCCCCTGATACGGGTATTAAGTTTATACGGAAAGATCTAGCCGGTCATCCGGTCATTAATGCGCATTTTGACAATGTGACGGATACAAACCTTTCAACCACCATCAGTAACAATGGTTACAAGGTTTCAACCATTGAACACCTCATGGCAGCCTTGTTCGGCCTTGGTATTGACAATGCAAGGGTGGAACTTGACGGTCCCGAAGTCCCTGCGATGGACGGGAGTTCGGCACCATTTATCTTTTTATTGAAAAGCGTGGGTATCAAAGAACAGGCGGAGCCGAAACGATTCATTATAATTAAGAAGACTTTTAAACTTCAGGACGGCAACCGGTCTATAAAAATATCTCCATCAAAGGAACTGAGGATCTCTTATGTAATAGATTTTCATCATCCAATGCTCAGGAACCAGGAATATGAGCTGAGCTTTTCTGGAAAAGATTTTGTTAATGAGATCAGCAGGGCGCGCACATTCGGCTTTTTGAAAGATGTCCGGATACTGAGGGAGAACGGATTGGCCAAAGGAGGATCTCTGGACAACGCTATCGTGATTGATGATTTCAGAATAATCAACGAGGACGGTCTCAGGTACAAAAACGAGTTTGTAAGGCATAAGATCCTAGATTTTATCGGAGATATCGCCATTCTCGGGTCACCGGTCATTGGTCATTTCGAAGTTCAGAAATCAGGTCACTTTCTTAATCAGTTCATGTTGAAAAAATTAATGAACGAGAAGAAATATTGGAAGATGATGACTTTCCAAAACCCGGAGGAGTGTACACAAAACAGTGTGAGAATACCCGTATTCGGCTCACTGGACCCGGTCCCTGCCTGATACTCAGAACACCCCTATCACTCATACCCATCTCTCCCCAGCTCAAACCCCACATTACCAATGGGTCGCTTCATGTTCTGTAGGGTCTGCCATCCGCCCGGCTTCAGCCGAGGCGGGCTGGCCCTGCCGATCTAAAAGGGGACAGCCACAGCCTCCAGCCCGTAATGCTTGCGCCCCGGAGGGTGAGCTGCCCTGCCCGCGTTGTGTTTGTAATGCTTCCTTCACGTGGCTCTGCCAGGCGAGCGGCCTAGGCCATTCTTTTATAGTCCTCCCTTCTTTGCGGAGACGAACTAAATATTGCATTTCAACGCCCTGTTGGATATCATATCCCACCAAAGTGCCTGTTTTTTTTCAACCATAATCCGCCCAGGTATCTTCCCATGGAAGATGTGAAGCGGGGTGAGTTGATAGGCACAGGATAGGGAGGAACGAGAATTCAACTGCAGAGATTGCGTTTTGTTGCAGATATTTGTTTCATGAAAAAGGTAAAGAGAGCTTTACTGACAATTATCATTTTGATTGCCACACAGTGGGCCGTGCCCGCCCTGGCAGAGAAGGCCTACTTGTCTGACATTGTGATCACCAATGTGCAAGACCATCTCCTGGTCTATTTCACCGTGAAGGAGTGCTTTACGCCGGAGATGAATAGCGCCATTGAGAATGGAATTGAGACAACTTTTACCTTTTTTGTAAAACTATATGAGAAAATGGCCCTTTCATTTGATAAGAAAATAACCGACTTGGAGGTCAAGCACAGCATTAAGTACGATAATCTCAAGAAAGTTTATGAAGTGAGATTATCGGAACGAGAAAATAAGGCAATCACCGTCAAGGATTTCGAGGAAGCAAAGAAACTCATGTCCGAGGTTATAGGCCTCAGGGTAACGCCACTCAGCAACCTGCGAGAAGGCGGTGATTATCAGCTTCAAATGATGGCTGAGCTGGATAAGATAACACTTCCATTTTATCTCCACTACGTCTTGTTTTTCCTTTCCTTGTGGGACTTTGAAACCGATTGGCATACGATAGATTTCAGGTATTAGTCAGCCATGCAGAGGTACTTAGAGGCACAACAGCAAGACCTTAAGAGACGACGCAAGGAAAGGTACATTATTGCCTTCCTTATTGTTCTTGTCTCCACTCTGACCTATCTCGGGACGAAAGTCTTTGATCTTGGCCTAGGTCTCCCTGTATCTAGCAGCATCCTCTTTTTTGCCCTCTTAAACGTCAATGTGATATTGCTCCTTCTCCTGCTCTTCCTGACCATGAGGAATCTGGTCAAGTTGTTATTTGAAAGAAAAAAGAAGATTATGGGGGCGAGAATCAGGACAAAACTTGTCCTTGCTTTTATTATCTTGTCCCTTCTACCCACAATCATCCTTTTCTTCGTTTCAGTGCAGTTCATCTCAACTTCCATCGATTACTGGTATAACCTCCCTGTGGAGAGATCCCTCAGGACCTCCCTGGAGGTAGCGCAGGATTACTACAACAGAGAAACCGAGGAAGTACTCGGCATAGGAAACAGTGTGAGCCGGCTCATTACATACCACGGGTACATTCTAATCGCGAAGAAGGGTGAACTTGAGAAACTCGTAAATGAAAAACGGATGGAGCACCGTTTGGCATCCATAAAGGTTTTCTCCAAACGGTTGGAGTTGAGGGCGGTCTCTCAAGACGACCGCATAGACCTGAGTCCATTCAAGGACCCTGAGGCGGATGTATTGACAAAGAGTCTAGAGAAAGGGACAGATGTTCAGGACATACAGTCTTTAGCCCATGGGGACCTCGTTAGCGGAATTGTTCCCATCTTTTCAAGAACGGAGTCTAAGGCCGTTGTTGGTCTGATTGCTTTATCCAAATTTATTCCTGGAGCATTTGTCAACCGACTCAATGCCATTTCGAGAGGTCTGGAAAAATATAGCCAGCTCAAGATGTTGAAAAAGCCAGTAAAAATAAGCCATATGATTTGGCTCTCCATCGTCACACTCCTCGTCATCTTTTCTTCCGTATGGTTTGGGTTTTTCCTCTCAAAAGGCATTACGGTTCCGATTCAGGAACTGGCGGAGGGAACAAACCGTATTGCCATGGGAGATTATGACTTCTTCATCGACCTGGAGGCAGAAGATGAAATAGGTGTCCTGGTTAATTCATTCAACAGAATGACCCTGGACTTGAAGAACAGTAAGAAGAAATTGGAGGAGACCTATGAGGAATTACTGAAAAGCCACATAGAAATTGAGCAGAGAAGGCTCTACATGGAGATTGTCCTTGCGAATGTGGCCGCTGGTGTGGTTTCTGCGGATGCCAATGGAAATATCCTTACCATCAATAAGTCGGCAGAAAGGATGCTAAACATAAAGGCAGAAGATATCATCGGGAAGAATTACCGGGAAGTCGTAGGGCGGGATTATGTGAAGGCGATCAACGGATTTCTAAGGGATAGAAGCATTTTCCGAAGAGGATTTATGGTGCGACAGATCAGGCTATCTGTCGAGAACAAGACGCTGACTCTGCTTGTATCCCTTAATGTGCTTCGCGATGATCGGGGAAAATATTTGGGCCTGGTGGCAGTTTTCGAAGACGTGAGCGAGATAGAAAAGGCACAGAGAATGGCTGCATGGCGTGAAGTGGCAAGGCGTATAGCTCACGAAGTAAAAAATCCCCTCACGCCCATTCAACTCTCTGCTCAGAGGCTAAAGAAAAGATACGGAGACAAAGTAGCCCGAGACGATGGGCAGGTGTTTGAGGAATGCACAAATCTCATCATCAACCAGGTGGAGGAGCTGAAGCGTCTTGTAAACGAGTTTTCGAGCTTTGCCCGGATGCCCGCATCCAATCCTACACCTAATAACATCAATAAGATCATAAAAGAGTCAATAGGCCTTTATAAAGAGGCCCAAGCGAATGTAAAAATTGCTTTTAGTGATTCCAGCGAAGTACCCATATTCAAAGTGGATAAAGAACAAATGAAAAGAGTGATGATTAATCTCCTGGACAATGCCATAGCTGCCATTGACGGAGACGGAGAGATAGTGATTGATCTTTCCTATGATAAAGAACAGGAGATGGTAAGGATCGAAGTATCAGACAACGGAAAAGGCATTCCACCTGAGCACAAGATGAGACTCTTTGAACCCTATTTCTCCACTAAAGAACATGGAACTGGTTTAGGGCTGACCATAGCGAGTACCATAATAAGCGATCATAATGGCTTCATACGTGTTCAGGACAACAAGCCAAGCGGAACTAAGTTCGTCATCGAACTCCCCGTAAGAGCCTAAGTTTTGAGTGAGGAGTGAAAAGTGAAGAGTAACGAGTTAAGGATATGTCGCATTGACGGCAGAACGGTGGACTTCTCACTCATAACTCGTTATTCGTCACTATTTTGAGGGTGAATTCGTTTAAGGTGTTCTTGTTTCTCTATCATCTCATATGGACCTGTCTCGTCATTTTGTGCCTTCCCCTATTTTTCTTCACAAAGCGGCGTCGAATTCTTGAGAGACTGGGCAGAAGTTTGCCCACAGATCCCCCTAAAACAGAGAGCATATGGATACACGCCCTCTCGGTGGGTGAAGTCCTCTCAGCCCTTCCTTTGGTCAAAGCGGTGGGGCAGCAATATCCTGAAAAGGATATCGTGTTTACGGTAACAACTGAGCAGGGAAAGGAAATTGCACGCAAGGAATTGCAGGGAAAGGTGAAGACCCTGCTCACTATGCCTCTGGATTTCTGGTGGTCCATCCACAGAGTGGTCAATTTCATTAGACCCTCCCTTCTCATTCTAGTTGAGACAGACATATGGCCTGGCCTAATCGGGTATCTTAAAAAGAGACGAACAAAGACCGTACTGATAAATGGTCGTATTTCTCCACGCACCTTCAGGTCTTACCGAAGATTTCGTTCTGTCGCTCGGCGCATGTTTAACGACATGGACTCATGCATGATGCAGTCAGACTTAGATAAAGATAGGCTACTGCAAATAGGGGTTGAGGAGGAGAAGGTAAAGACCGTGGGCAATATCAAGTTCGACCGTGATTGGGTACCGATGAACGAAGAAGGATACGAATACTTGCTGAAGGCCTTGAATCTCGAATCTCAGAACGAGATATGGGTAGCAGGCAGCACTCACCAAGGGGAGGAGGATATTATTCTGGATGCATACGGCAGACTCCGCAGGTTTTTCCCATTCCTGCGTCTGATCATTGCCCCAAGGAGGGTGGAGCGGGCTGAGGATATCAACAGATTGGTTACGGAGAAGGGATTTAAGGCAGTGTTGAAGACGCAGATTCCAATGAAAGGCGAACCTTACGAGGTCCTGATACTGGATACAATAGGAGAACTTGAGCGGATCTATGGCATTGCAAAAATTAGTTTTGTAGGTGGGAGCCTGACTCCCATAGGTGGACATAATCTGTTAGAGCCTGCCAGCTTTGGTAGGCCAGTCCTTTTCGGGCCACACACTGACAATTTTGTCCTCATGTCTCAACTCCTCATTGAAGCCGGTGGCGGCCGAAGGGTGCGGGATAGAGAGGATCTTTTTGAAACCGTGAAGGCGCTTTTGAGTGATCCGGAGCAATCCAACAGAATGGGCCAAAAGGCCAAAGCATTCGTGGAGACAAGCAGAGGTGCCCTGGGACGCGTTATGGAGAATATTAGAGGCTGCCTTGATAAAACGAGAGATCCTGTAATTTGAGGTTTGCGCCTGGATTTTTGGAGCTCTGTCTTAGGGTAGGTTGGGATCTTTGCTCTTTTCAGGATTCGACGGCGGCTCGGACTCTCCCCTCTCCCCATCAGGTTCTGCGCCAAGGGCCTCGGCTTCACGAGCCGCATCTTCCATCTTGGCCATGGCCTTTGCCGCTCGACGGGCAGCCTTGCTCGACTTCTCCTTAGCCTCGATAGCAGCATTTACTCTTGCCATTATGTCTTCATCCTCTCCAGACACAACGGCAGACTCCAACTCCTGGAGTTTTTTTTCTGCCTCCTCGGATGCTTCAGCCGCCTCCTTTTCCGCCTCGAGGGCCTTCTTTTTGGCGTCAGCCAAGCTGTCAAGGGCTGCAGCGAGCTCACCCGCCTGCCCCTCTTCTGGTTCAGCGTCCAGATCAATGTCCTCCGCGGCTAGTGCAAGGGCCACAACAGGCAAACGAAGGATAAGATCATCAACTTGATGATCAAAAGGGCCGAGCACTTGATGACCTCGAAGCCGAAAGGGGAGAAATACGAGAGCCGCATCAGCGGAGTGCTCCACTATGGCATTGAAGTTGGCCCCCTTGACGATTTCAGGGTCTGCTTCGATCCGCACCTCCTGAAGGGTCCTTTTCAATCCCTCGATGGTTTCTTCTGATGTCCGGTCATGGCTGGCAGCTAAGACCCGAATCTTGGCACCATCCCAGTCTTCGTTCCTCGTCATCAAATATGCAAGGAGGAGCATAAGGCGACTGGTCGCGTCGCCCCACCACCACACATCAATACGCCTCTCATTAGGAGGTAATGTTTCAAGGGCAGCCCACTCTGTTTCATCTGCATCCAGTACAACAATGTTGCAACCGAATCTGAACGCTTCACGAAGACTCCTTGCGTACCGCAACTCTGCCACGCCGAGGACCCCTTTGGGCGCTTGCTCAAGCCAGTTGAGGAGGATGGTATTTGCCCTCAGGGGCCCAATTCCGAATGCCTGTACTAAAGTGTGTATCCCCACTTGCAGGTTGGGCGCCACCACCACTAAAGGAAAGGCTTTCAGTCCGTACTGGGCGATACTTTTGCGGAGTTCTTCTTCTGCCTCCTCTTTGAGTCTCAGCATCTTCAGCCCTTCGCCTTCCAGGATTCGAACCACTGTGGTCAAGCCACTGCCGCCCTCCAGCCAGCTGGCAAAGCGCAGGAGCCGCTCACGTCTGGGAGAATCATCAGAAAATGCGAGCAGTTGCGGTCGCCAATCTCTTGGATGCTCTGGTTCCGAGGCTGCGGCAAGAAGGTGCTCACGAATGTGCTGGAAGTGGTAGGAGCGACGGCTGTCGGCCCAGCGAGCAGGGCCTGCGGTTCGCTTGAGGTATTGGTAAATGGCAAACAGGACAGCGATAGCCGCGGCCCCTGCTCTCAGATCAATGGCTAGCACGGCGCCAAGACAAGCAAGCCACCCTAGAAGACTGAGGCGAGGATGGAACCAGCGAAATCTTGGCCGGAAGGAAGGGCTGGAGGCGCGGGCTTCAAAAAATGTGGCGTAGTTGAGAAGGCCGTAAGAAATCAGAAAGAACATGGACACAACGGGGGCGATCAGGTTGAGTTTCCCGAGGCCAACAGTGGCAAAGGCAATCCCGCAAGCGAGCAGGACTGCTCGTCGAGGATTTCCTGTGGGGCCTGAGCCCTTGGCGAAAGGCAAAAGGAATGGGAAAATGCGATCAGTCGCCACGGACTGAAGGATTCGGGGGGCACCCAGAAACGAGGCCATGCCAGAAGAGAGAGTAGCGGAAACCACACCGGCATTGATTAGAAATGCAGACAGGGCGGCGCGCTTCATGGCCCCATAGTCGCCAGCGAGAACACTACTGGGCAGCGCTGATGCGAACACCACAGCCGCCCCAAAATAGACGATGATTGATACCCCCACAGCAAGGAAGGTGCCCAGAGGAAGACTCTTGCCTGGATCCTTGAGATCCCCGGACATACTCACACCCTGGGTAAAACCTGTGACGGCCGGAAAGAAGATGGCAAAAAGGACCCAGAAGCCCGGGCCAGATGCAGATGGCGCGCAATTCTGGAGCAGCGTTGCATTTTCCCATTTGGCCAAGCCCCCAGCAAAGAAGGAGAAGAGGGCGACTGCCAAAATAGTCATAACCAGATACTGAAACCTTGTTGCCCAATCCGCACCCAACCATGCGAAGACAAATAGAAATGAGACGGCAAGTGCCGCGATGATTTGCGGCAAGGCTTTCCCATTCCCCTGGAACATGGCGGCCACGGCCTCACCAAACCCAATGCAGTAAAATGCTATGGAAACAGACTGGGCCAGAAAAAGTACA
>JASFIT010000040.1:0-18457 GCA_050122535.1 Desulfobacteraceae bacterium
CAGGGCATAGGTAATGCCCGTGCTCAAGGGATGGACCTTGGCCATTCTGTCCTTGAAGCGGTTGTAACACTCAACGCCCCGCGCGGTGTTGTAGGCGGTTTCGCACTCCTCCCACTTGTACATGATCTTTCCATTAATCCCGCCCTTCATGTTGACAAGCGCCATGAAATCCTCCATGCCGCTACTAAACCCGCTACCGCCCGCTGCAAAGGGACCGGTGCGGTAGGCCAGAATACCCACAAACTGCTCTGGCTTCTTCTCCTCGGCTGCCATGGCTGGATTCACTACCATGACAAAGCCGGCCATCAAAACCCCAACAAAAATCATAAAAATCAATTTGCGTCCCATTCCTATTTCCTCCTTTTCTATGGTTAATGGTTAATTGAACGTTCTATAAAACCCTTATCCTATTAAAGACGTTTGACTGAACTACTCAACGACTGAACCACTCAACGACTCAACCATTCATTACGCTAATAGGGAAAAGGCCACAGTCGCATCTTATCTTTAATCGTATGCCAGAGCCTAGCCATGCCATAGGGTTCCACAATGAGAAAGAAGACGATCAGTCCTCCAAAGATAATGGCTTCAATATTGGAGAGGATGTCAGCCGGCACCACGTCCATGAATGTCCCTAAGCTCTGATTGATCCCAATGGGCAGCATGACAAAGAACCCCGCCCCCAAGAATGAACCAAGGACCGTTCCCAGACCGCCGATAATGATCATGCCCAGCAGGGCAAAGGAGGTCATGACGTTGAACTCTTCGATATTGGCGGCCCCCACATAACAGAAACAGATCAGTGACCCCGCCACCCCGGCGTAAAAGGTGCTGACTGCAAAGGCCGTGAGTTTGTCCCGATAAAGATTCACCCCGATGATCTCCGCTGCGTAGTCCACGTCCCGGATGGCCATCCAGTTCCTCCCCAACCGGCCGCGCACCAGGTTCTTGCCGACGGTCATGAGCAGGGCCATGATACAGAGGGCCAGATAGTATTTCTTGACGGCCGTGTCTATGGGAATAAATCCGAATAAGTACATGTCCGGGGCCTCTATGGTCCCGAAAACCCCGCCACTGATCCAATGGACATGTACAATAACCCATTCAATAATGAACTGGGACGCCAGGGTGGCGATGGCCAGGTAAAAGCCCTTGATTCTGAGGGAGGGGAGGCCGAAGAAGGTTCCCACGGCCGCAGTGATGAGGCCGGCACCCAAAATGCTCGGAATGAGCGGTATGCCGTAACGGCCGTAGAGGATAAAGGAGGAATAGGCCCCCACAGCCATAAAAGCGGCATGTCCGATGGAGATCTGGCCAGCATATCCTGCCAGGACATTGAGCCCAAAAGCGGCCACGGCAAAGCAGTAAAAGGGGATGATAATGTTGGTGATGAAATATTCGCTGGCAAACAAGGGGACGACGACAAAGGCCATGAACAGCATGAAAATGAATCCCCACCTGTCCAGAGGGATGGGGAAGATGGCCATATCACTCGCATAACTGTCTTTGAAATTCCTGCACTCGCGATAAAACATGGATCAGCTCCGCTACGCCATTGGAGTAATGGAGTACTGGAATGCTGGAGTGATGGGTATAAATAAAGAATAACAACTCATATTTCAGCGCTTATTACCCACAATTCCATTGTTCCAGTATTCCATCATTCCAAATGGTCATAAGGTTTAGACGACCATCAATATATCGCTCTACAACCAAAAGCACCTGAAAGTGCTTCAAAATAATTAGACTCTCTCTATAATTTCTTTTCCGAACAGGCCGTATGGCTTAAAATAGAGGACAATCAGTGCCAATAGATATGGGAAAAAGGTCTGAATACCCCCTCCCACGTACGGGCCGATGAAGACCTCGCCCAGATTCTCCCCGGCCCCCACGATGAGGCCGGCGATAATGGCACCAGGGACACTGTCGATCCCGCCGATAATCAACACCGGCAACGATTTAAGGGCAATGTAGGTAAGGCTGAACTGGACGCCCAGGCGGGTGCCCCAGGCCACGCCAGCCACGGTGGCCACCACACCGGCAACGATCCAGGTGATGGTCCAAGCCTTCAGCAGGGGAATGCCCACGGATAAGGCTGCCTCGTGGTCATCGGATACGGCCCGGAGGGCCCTGCCGCTCCTCGTCTTTTGAAAAAACCAGACCAACCCTACCACCAGTATGGCTGCCACGCCTGCAAAAAAAAGATCAAAAGTGCTCAGGAGAATGCCGGCGAACTCAATGGGGATATCCGGAATAGGCAGGTTCAGGCCCTTGGCCTGTGTCCCGTAAATGGATTGTCCGATTCCCTCCATGAGATATGCCACGCCAAAGGTGGCCATGAAGAGCATGAGAGGGGGGCGGGCCACAAGGGGTTTGAGGACAACAAACACGACCACATAGGCCCAGATTGTCATGACACCTACTGTGCAGATAAGCGCAAGCCAGAGCGGGAGATGCATATACTGCTGCAAAAAGCCGACAAGGACGAGTCCCGCAAAAAGGCTCATGGCCCCCTGGGCCATGTTAAAGACCTCCGATGCCTTGAAGATGAGGACAAATCCGAGGGCCACCAGGGAATACATGATCCCCACCATGAGCCCAGTAATGAGTACCTCGAAGAAAAAAGCCATATGGTTACTCCTTGATCATTTCGTTAAGTTGTTAACTAGTTGAGTTGTTGAGTTGCTGAAAACCACTCAACTACTCGACTACTCAACCCATAATCATCCTCCTGCCGTGCCAAGGTAGGCCTTGATGACTTCGGGGTTTGCCTTGATCTCATCCGGGGACCCCTCGGCGATCTTGTTCCCAAAGTCAAGCACCGCGATCCGGTCACAGATATCCATGACCACCCCCATGTCATGTTCGATGAGGGCGATCGTGTAACCCAATTCCTCGTTGGCATCTAGGACAAACCGCGCAATATCCTCCTTCTCTTCCAGGTTCATGCCCGCCATGGGTTCATCCAAAAGGAGGAGCTTGGGCTCTGCGGCCAATGCCCTCCCCAGTTCCACCCTTTTCTGCATACCATATGGGAGCATGCTGGCGGGGGTCCTGCGGATGTTTTCGATCTGGAGGAAATCGATGATCCTCTCCACCGCCTCTCTGTGTTCAATCTCCTCTTTTTGACTGAATCCCCAATATAGGGCCTGTGAAAAGATGTTAGCGTTCATCATCATGGTCCGACCCACCATGATGTTCCCTAAAGCAGACATTCCCCTGAAAAGGGCCAGATTCTGAAAGGTCCGGGCAATTCCCTGAGCGGCAATACGGTCTGGTTTTAGCTTTTTGGGCCGTTTCTTGCCCTCAAAAAAGATGCGGCCCTCATCGGGCTTGTAAAACCCGTTGATAATATTCAGCATGGTGGTCTTACCAGCCCCATTGGGGCCGATGATGGCCATAATTTCGCCGGGATAGATCTCAAGGTTGACTCCATTGAGGGCCTTTAGGCCCCCAAAACTAATATGGATGTCCTCAGCCCGGAGTATGGGTTCTGGCTTCTCATTCATGGCGCATTCTCTCCGTCAATAGGTTTCCACATCGCGGATTTGGAGGTCGGCCCTCATGGTGGTGGCCCGGCCATCCTCATAGGTAAATGTCGCTTCCACGTGCACACTCTCCTTCCCCGTGTAGAGGGCCTCGATGAGGGTTCCGTATTTCTCGGCTACAAACTTCCTTCTGACCTTCCGGGTACGGGTTATCTCGCCGTCATCGGGATTGAGCTCTTTGTGTAACAGGAGGTACCGCTTGATCTGGGAATTCCGGAGTTTCTCATCCTGGCTTAGGCTCTTGTTGACCCGGAGGATCTCGTTATAGATGAGCTCATAGACCGGCGGCTTCTGGGCAAGGTCTGTGTAGCTGGTAAAGCCGATATGCCGCCTTTCTGCCCAGTTCGCCACGGCCCCGTAATCGATATCAATAAAGGCGGCCACAAAGTCCCTATCCATGCCGTGAGCCACGGCCTCCTTAATATATGGGCTGAATTTGAGCTTGTTCTCTATGTATTTGGGAGCGAATAGGGTGCCGTCGTTCAGTTTGCTCACATCCTTTGCCCGGTCGATGATCTTCAGATGCCCCCGCTCTGTCATGTAGCCCGCATCGCCGGAGTGGAGCCACCCGTCCTCCAAGGTCTCGGCCGTGGCCTCTGGGTTCTTGTAATAGCCCACGAAATTGCCCGGACTCTTATAAAGGACTTCACCTTTGTCGGATATCTTTATTTTGACCCCGGGCGCCGGAGGTCCCACGGTCTCGGAATCGATGTCCCCATCCTTTTGCATGGATATGTAGGCCGTGCTTTCTGTCATGCCGTAGAGCTGCTTCAGGTTGATCCCCAGGGACCGGTAGAACTCGAATATCTCCGGGCCGATGGCTTCTCCTGCTGTGTAGGCCACCTTGATCTTGCTCATGCCCAGATTATCCACAAGGGGGGCATAGATAAGGCCTCTGCCCATCTGATAAAGGATCTTGTCTTTGAGGGGGACAGGTTCATTGGCGATCCTCTTTTTTTCCACGCGGTCGGCCACCTTCATAAAATAGTGAAACGCCTTCTGTTTTATCCAGGCCGAATCCTCTATCTTGATCATGATCTGGGTCAGGATATTCTCCCAGATACGGGGGGGTGCAAAGATATGGGTGGGCCCTATCTCCTTCTGGTCCTGGACCACCGTGGCGGTGCTCTCTGGGCAGTTGACGGTGAATCCTGCCGAAAGCGCCTGGCCGTAAGAGAAGATGTGGTCCCCGATCCAGGCCATGGGAAGATAAGCCATGACCTCCTCAGTCTCGTCCAGATTGTCCCACTGGAGAAAACCCCGGGAACACTCGGCAATATTGCGGTGAGTCAGTATGACCCCTTTGGGATTACCGGTCGTACCTGAGGTGTAGGCGATGATGGATGTGTCGTCGGGCTTTACCTCATTGACTGCATTCATGAAATAGTCGGGATTTTCTTTGCCGAATTTGCGGCCCATCTCCTGGACGTCGGTAAAAGCGATGAGCCATTCATACTTGTAGGTGCTTAGCCCCCGGGGATCGTCGTATATGATATATTCTAGCCTGGGGATCTCTTCTTTCAGGTGCATCAGCTTATCGGCCTGCTCCTGGTCTTCTGCCAGGGCAATTGTGCACTCGGAATGATCCAAGATATAGTGAAGCTCCTTGTGTATGGCATCCTGGTAAAGGGGGACAGGCACGCCGCCCAAGCACTGGCAGGCTGCCACGCCCCAGTACAGCTGTGGCCTGTTGTCCCCGATGATGGCCATTTTGTCTTCCTTTTTGAAGCCTAAAGCGGCCAATCCGAGGGCGAAATCCCTCACCTGGTCCAGGTAGTCCTGCCATGAATAGGCCTGCCATATCCCGTAGTCCTTTTCACGAATGGCTGCCTTCTTTGGAGGGAATTTCTTGGCGTTACCCACGAGGATATGCGGATAGGTTTGCGGAAGATCGTCCATGTGATCAAGCTCCCCTCTTCAATGGTGGATTAATGATTGGGGATTAACGATTCAAAAATGCTAAATAATACAAAAGTGACAAATGTTCAATGGTAAATCTTCAATGCTTCTTAATGCCTCGGCTGATGATTTCAATGGCGAGCCCCAACGTGGGTTTCAGGAAATCTTTTTCAGGATCAAATCCTTTCTTGGTGTGTTCCCAGAGTACAAGTCCGGCATAGAGCCCCCACACAATATCGGCAAAAGCAATAGGATGTCGATCCATGAACATGCCTGTCTTGACGCCGTCTTGAAAGATCGCCCCTATGGCTCTCAGGTATTTGCGCGCACCATCTTTTATCTGTGATGAGAGTTGGGGAGATAAGTTCCTGAGGGCCTCACTGGACTGAAACCGAAGAACGTTGATCACATTCAGGGGATCGTATTCATAGAGTTCATAAAAAGCCTTTTCCAAGGCCCTGACTTTCTCCTCAGGATCGAGCTCGTTTTGACGACGGATATTTTCTACTTTTTCGGTAAAGACTTCTAAGAATTTCAGATTCAGGGAAGCGTACAACTCGTCCTTATTCTTAAAGTAAAGGTACAGCGTGGCGGGGCTCAGTTCCGCTTCTTCAGCGATGTTCTCTATGGTTGCTCCGCTGAATCCCTTTGCAGCAAAGACCTTTTCCGCCGCATTGACGATCTGTCTGCGGCGCATCTGCTTCTCACGCTCTTTTCTCTCTTCAATGCCCATGCGCTTAGAAGGATTCAGGGAGTTGAATGGAATTTATTTATTTACTTAATATTTGTTTTGAAGACGCAGATTTATATTATGAAAGTTATTTATTTGTCAACCAAATAAAATATGGATGGGAACAGAAAAATGCATACCTCTTAAGTGCCTGAACATGCTTGACAAATGGCAAAGAGACGCATAGTTTGGATTTTACCCTGCAAAACCTGGTCCTCTGGGCCAGGATTCTTTAGTGAACATGGAAAGGTTATGACATGGTTCAGGTGGGTATCAGAAAAACGAAGCTGGACGATCTCGAAGGCGATGTTGCTAAACTCCTCAAACTCATTGGATATGTGCCATCCAGGGCGAAGATCTTGCTTAAACCGAACATTGTCGTGGCTTCTCCCCCTGAAGAGGGAGACATCACGCATCCCCGAGTCATAGAGGCCCTCGTTCGCTACTTCCGAGAAAGGAAAAAAGAAGTGGTGGTGGCTGAAGGGACGGGAATATTCAGTACGGAGAAGGAATTCGAAAAGCTGCTTCACACCACACAGTATGACGTTATTAGAGATGAACTCCATGTGCCCATCATTAACCTGGAGCAGGTAGAGAGAGAAAAGGTTCCATGGCGTTATGGTTCCATTTCGCTTCCTAAGTTGTTGGCGGATTACGAATATATTAATGTTCCCACAATGAAGACCCATTTGCAGGCCACGGTCAGTCTGGCCGTGAAAAATCAGAAGGGCCTCATCCCCATGAAAACCAAAAAGATATTTCACAAAAAAGACCTCCATTCCCATATCCTTGAACTGAGCAATGTTATTCAACCCACGTTGACATTGGTGGATGCTATATATTGTATTGAAGGAACAGGACCCACAGGACCTCCCATCGGTGAGGTTAAGAGGATGGATTTGTTGGTGGCAGGGAAAGATATGATGGCTGTGGACAATGTGTGTGTACAGATTATGGGATTCAACGTGGGAGATATAAGACATCTTAGATCTGCAGACCACATTCAGGTCCAAGGTGAGAAAATTGAGGATGTCAGATCTGATTTCAAAAGGCCCATGGCCTTTTTCAGCCGGGATAATTTTGTCGTGCACATGGATGAAAAGGCCTGCACGATGTGTACGGTTACCTTCTATAAGGCGCTTTCCAAGCTCCTCTATACCCCCGAGTTGAAAGAGCAATTGGAGAAGAGGAAGGATCTGAGTGAGATAAACATCATTTTGGGACCAGCAGTCCCCCCCTCTGACTTGGGTTCTTGCGCCCTCTGTGTGGGGGATTGCTCTGCCAAGGCGGCTAAGAGGACTGGACTGCCAATCATCAAAGGCTGCCATCCAGATTACAGGGAGATCGTGAATTTCTTGTTTCCAGGGACTTATCCTGAGGTGGGTAGCAGGGATGATGGAGTAAAAGAACAGGATTAGACAGAGGGAGAGAGAAGGGGGATTGAGGCCTGCCCGCCATCGCGAGCCGCTCAGGCGAGGCAGGCGGGGGGATTTCTGAAAGGTCAAGATTACTCATAAGGGGGAACGATGCATAAAAGTATTTCAAAAGCTACGCTGGGTCTGCTCTTTCTGTTGACTCTTGTCTCTTATGGGAGTGAGCGACTCTCGGCACAGTCTGAAAATGCCCCGATTATCCATATCGATAAAACCACCCACACATTCCAGCCCGTCTTCGAGGGGGAAGAATTGTCCCATACCTTTCCCCTATTCAATAAAGGCACAGCAGCCCTTCATATCAAGAAGGTCACCCACGCCTGAGGCTGCTTTGCGGCCCACTATGACAGGGTCATCCCTCCCGGTGGGACAGGGAAAGTCACCTTGAACATAGACAGCAGCGTAGTGAGAGGAGAATTTGAGAAAAAGGCCGTTGTCTGGTCCAATGACCTCGATAGACGGAGCGTGGCCCTCTATCTGAGAGGAGAGGTCAAAGCACATATCTCCCTTGAGCCCGGAGGCTATCTCTCTTTGTGGGGCGTCAAGGGCCAAGTTCCCAAGGAGTCCCTAGAAATCATCAATAACCAAGAGAAACCTTTGAAGATCACGGGCATTGAGGATGATCTGCCCGGGCATATCCGATGGGAGATTAAGGAAATCAAACCCGGATACTTCTATAGACTCACTGTGGAAGACATATCAAGAAGTGCAGGGGAGTATACGGGGCACCTGATCATCAAGACAGACAATCCGTACAAGCCAGCACTGGTTGTCATCATCAATGGACTGATAGAAACGGCTCCCTCGGATGAGGGCTCAGGGGGTTAGGGGATGTCTTTTTTCTGGGGAACACCTAATAGGGCCTTAGCCAATTTTATCTTCTTGTCTAGCTCTCCCTCTCTCAAGATCATGATCCTCTGGGCCTGGGGGGATCCTGCACCATGCATCGACTCCACCAATGCCGTACCCCCTGTCATGGCCTCGATAAGGCGGGCTATTTTCATACGGTGTTCCGTGGGAATTCCTTCTACGCCGGAAAAATATTTCTTGACAAGATGTCCCACATCTTCGCTTTCAAGGTCATACTGACTCGGGAGGGTCGCAATGAATCCTCCGGCCAGATCCAAGGCCAATCGGGCCACCTCAAAGTGGAAGCGTGTCACATTCTGTTTACATATGTTAGCCAACATGGTGTCCACCATGTACGCCCCAGATTCCGTGGGCCAACCCTCTGCCGAGCACGCAACGGAGGAACAGTAAAGGGTCTCGCAGAGATGAATCATCTCAGTGATTTTGTCTTTCACGTGGGAGGCTTTGGCCGTTCCCTGGACCTGCGTCAAATAGCTCACGGCCCCGGTCAAGACGTCCATAAGACCGGTCTTACAGGCTCCATAGTTGGCCCGATGGTGGGCAGCGAAGCGATAAACCAAGGGATTCGTAAAATCGGTCTCCCCATCCATAAAGACCCTTTCTTTGGGCACGAACACATCCTCAAACACAATGAGGGCCTCGCCACCAACGGCCCCGAAAACCGGCTTACCAGAGTCGATCCGTTCCCGTTTGTCCCTACGGTCGTCACTCGCCTGACGACCAAAAACCATGGTGACTCCCGGGGCATCAACCGGGATGGCGCAGGTCACCGCATAATCTTTTGAACGCTCGTCCATGGCGGTTGTGGGCATCAAAAGGATTTCATGGGAATTCACACCGCCCGTCTGATGGACTTTTGCGCCTCGAACGACGATCCCATCATCCCTTCGATCCACCACATGAACGTACTGATCAGGATCGGGTTGGTCAGCAGGGCTTCTGGACCGGTCACCCTTGGGATCGGTCATGGCTCCCACCACCATAAGGTTTTCATCCTGGATATGGACAAGCCAATCCTTGAGGCGCTCAAAGTAATCGGTCCCATGTTTTTGGTCAATCTCATAAGCCACAGAATAGACGGCGTTGATACCATCGTGGCCGACGCAGCGCTGGAAACAGGTGCCTGTCTTCTGCCCTAGGACACGAAGGAATTTGATCTTCTTTATGAGGTCCTCGACGCTTTGATGCACGTGGGTGAAGCGACTGATGGTTCTTCCCGTCAAGTGGGATGTGGTGGTGGCCAAATCTCGATATTCTTCATCCGTGGCCAGCGCATAAGTCATGGCGGCTGCCCTCACATGTGGTGCCGTGGCAGGGTGGCGGGTCACATCCTTGATTTTTTCACCCTTGTAGAAGATCACAGGGTTTATTTTCCTTAAACTTTCCATGTATTCAGCGCCGTTTTTGATTTTCATGGTAACTTCTTCCCCCGTTCTTTCACCGTCAAAGCACAATCCAATCGTCAATCATTCCACCATAGAGGTCCAAAGGGCAACTAAATTACTCTAAAGGTGTCCCATGATCGTGTCAAGGGCATTGCTTTGAATCCACTGACACACGGCCACTATCCACTTTGGCAAACTTGAGGAGGACCGTGAGCCGAGCGGGACATAGGGCCTGGGAGAATCGATTGATTTTTGGGTAGGATCAAGTTATAAAATTGTTTCGCAATTTCATAAGGGGTGAAGAAGGTGGATTTTGACCTGACAGAAGAGCATAAGATGATCCGAGAAATGTGTCGGTCCTTTAGTCAGGACGTCATTGCTCCCCGGGCCGAAGAGATTGAGCGTACGGGCGAATACCCCTATGATATCATCAGTCAGATGGCAGAACTAGGTATGATGGGTATTCCCATCTCTGAGGCATATGGTGGCAGTGGAGGAGACTGGGTGGGAATGCACCTCTGCATCGAGGAGGTGTCTCGTGGTGATATCACCTTTGGCGCACTTCTGGACGTAACAACCAGTGTCGTGGCCCAGGAACTGGAGGTCTTTGGCACAGAGGAACAGAAGGATGAGTATCTTGTTCCCATTGCGAGAGGTGAAAAAATCGGTGCCTTTGGTCTGACAGAACCGGATGCGGGTTCCGATGCGGGATCAATAAGGACGACAGCCATTTTGGATGGCCAGGAATGGGTCATCAATGGGACCAAACAGTTCATCACCAATATAGGTCTTGATAATGCCAGTCTTATCGTGATCACTGCCCTGACCAAGAAGGCCTCCAGGGGACGTGGTCTGATCTCCACATTTATCGTCCCAAAAGAGGCTTCAGGTTTTACGCTGGGCAAAAGATACGAAAAAATGGGATGGCATGGTTCGGCCACCCACGAGGTGATCTTTGAGGACTGCAAGATCTCTCAAGATAACCTTCTCGGTGATCCAGCCAAGGGCTTTTCGCAACACCTATCCGTACTCCAAACCGGGCGTATTAGCATTGCGGCCATGTCCGTGGGTGTGGCACAGGCCTGTTTAGATGAGTCCCTGCGTTATGCCATAGAGAGGACGCAGTTTGGCAAACCTATTGGTAACTTCCAGGCGATTCAGTTCAAGCTGGCCGATATGTCTGTTGCCATTGAACTGTCTCGGAATCAGTACCTAAAGGCGGCATGGCTGAAGGATCAGGGGCGAAAACATACATTTGAAGCAACGGCTGCAAAGCTTTTTGCCTCGGAGATGCTGGAAAAGACGGCCTCAGATGCCGTTCAAATACATGGTGGATATGGATATATGGCAGAATACCCGGTTTCTCGGTATTACAAGGGTGCCAAGGTGTTGCAGATTGTGGAGGGAACCTCAGAGGTGATGCGAATGATTTTGTCGAGAGAAATGGGACTCGACGCCTGAGCTTTTTGGCGACTTGGAGCTTGGTCACGAATATCATCCCCCAGATATGAATCATGAATGACGAATAAAGAATTTTGGATTTCGCAGGAGAAGCAGATAACGAATCATGAATCACGAATACAGAATGTTGAATTGCGAAGGGGGCGGAACGGTGAGGCACAAAGTGGAGAATCACGGAAGGACTTCATCCATAAAATGAAGGTGGTTTTGAAAGAATTGAGGGAAACCTACGTATGTTTAAAGATCATTAGACGGAAGCCATTGTTGAAGCCACTTAAAAAGACTGAACCTATTTTTAATGAATGCAATGAGTTGATTTCAATTTTTGTTAGCAGCATCTCCACTGCGCAACGTAAGAAGAAAGCATGATCACTGTTTAAGAATGAGTTAGATAGCGATATCTTTATTCGACATTCTTGTTCTACGTTCGACCTTCTTTTGTGCTACAGACAATTTCACGGAAGAGGGAATGAGAAGGTGGGAGGAGGTGTTTCATGGACATAGAAGGTTGTGTTTGTGTGGTGAGTGGAGGGGCTTCGGGATTGGGAAAGGCCACTGTCCGTCACCTTTCGGAGAAGGGCTCAAAGATCTCAATCCTTGATGTTGGAGAAGAGATTGGGCAAACAACTGCTTCAGAACTGGGTGGGTCTGTGATATTCTGCAAGACAGATGTGACCAATGAGGAGAGTGTCCAGGCAGCCATAAATAGGACCATGGAAACATTCGGCGCCATTCATGGCGCCATTAATTGTGCTGGGGTTGCGACGCCCGCGAAAGTACTCAGCAAAGAAGGGCCAATGCCCATTGCGCGATTCAATCAAGTCGTGCAAATCAATCTGGTAGGCACGATGAATGTCATCAGGCTGGCTGGGGAACATATCGTGAAGAACAGCCCCAATTCGGACGGTGAGAGGGGGGTGGTGGTCAATACGGCCTCTGTGGCTGCATGGGAGGGGCAGTTCGGTCAGGCTGCTTACGCCGCATCCAAGGCTGGTGTGGTCGGTGTGACCCTGCCTGTGGCCAGGGAATTTTCCGATTATGGTATCAGGGTCGTAACCATAGCCCCAGGACTCTTTGAGACGCCCATGTTGGCTGGACTGCCAGACAAGGTTAAAGAGTCCCTCTACCAGATGACCCTGTTCCCAAAACGATTGGGCAAACCCATAGAATTTGCAAAACTCGTTTCTCATATTATTGAAAACCCCATGCTCAATGGGGAAGTTATCAGGCTAGATGGGGGAATGAGGATGGGCGCCAAATAATGGGAGGCGAATAGAGGATTGGTGACATTTTCAAGGGGTTGTGTATTGTGTATTAGAGGAACGCAAAGATGTTACAGGAGGATGGTTAATGAATCAACAAGGTAAAATGGATCCAGAAATTCTTAACATGGTCCTTGATACCCTCTCAAAACTGGAAAAGGACAAGGTTTCTTTAGAGACGAAGTTGGAGATGGACCGTACCGGAGAGTTTCCCATGGATCTCATCCGTTTCATGCTAAGTCCTGAGGTGGCCCTTCACCTGATCTTTGTCCCCGAAGCGTATGGGGGACTCGGGGCTGGAGCCACAGAAATTGCTATCGTATCAGAGAGAATGGCAAAAATGGATCTGGCTGTGGCGACTGCCTTTCTGGCCATCTGTCTCGGGATGGATCCCATTATGGTGGGAGCCACACAGGATCAGAAAGAAAAGTACATACGCAAAATCGCAGATGAGGGCCTTATCGTGGCTTATGGCGTTACTGAACCCGAGGCGGGTTCCAATGTCCAGGCCCTCAAAACCAAGGCAGAAAGGGTGCTAGATGAAGCGGGAAACATCAAAGGTTATAAGATCAATGGACAGAAACAATTCATTACCAATGGTGGGGTGGCAGACCTCTACACCATTTTGGCAGATACGCCCGATGGCCCTTCCTTTTTCATTGTTGAGGCTGGAACTGAGGGTTTGAATCCGGGAAAGCATGAGGATAAACATGGCATCAGGGCCTCGGATACCTGCCCCTTAGCCCTGGAAGACCTTTTCGTACCCAAAGAGAATCTCGTGGGGGGCATCGAGGGTCAGGGATTGAAGCAGGCCAACCAAGTTTTCGGCTATACCAGACTGATGGTGGCCACTTTTGGCCTGGGCGGTGGTGTGGCCTCCTTGGAGAGGACGATCAGATATTCCAAAGAAAGGGTGCAGTTCGGAACCACCCTTTCCGAAAAACAGGGCTACACCCACAAATTATTGGTTCCGAACGCCGTCCAATTAGAGGCGGCTCGGGCCTATATCGAGGAAACGGCTCGCAGGTTGGACTCTGGAGAAGAGGATCTCCAGGTGGAGGGTTCTATTGCCAAATATTTTGCCACAGAGGCTGGCGATGCCATGGCCAATGACGGTATCCAGGCCTTTGGTGGCTATGGGTATATTCGAGAATATGAAGTGGAAAAGATCAAAAGGGATTTGAAGATTACCACGATTTTTGAGGGTACCAGTGAAATCCAGCGTAGCATAATTTCCACATTTCGGTTAAGGACGACGGTCCGTTCAAAGGGTAGATATTATTTGGACATGGCTGAGGCCTTGGACGAGCTCCCCGAGGAGAGTGGTGCCCGGTTGGTATCCGATTGCATCCGGATATTGAACGAAGCCGTCTTGAATGCCAGAAAGGCCAAGTTGACCAAATCCCAGTATGTTATGTTTCTGCTCGCGGATATGATGGCATGGTGTGAGGTGGGTATGGCCCTCTGTCACAAAGCGGCCACGTACAAAGGGAAAGAGCGGACCCTAGAATTTATAAAGGCTTCGGCACGCCTGTTTGCCAGGGAGGTGGCAGAAAAGGTCTATCTCAATGGTCTGAGGATAGCCTGTGGTTGCGATAAGGATATGGACGAGGTCAAAGAGAGACTAAATTCCCTGGATCTCATGCAGGCCATGAAGGCCAATCTGAGTGACATGGATCTGGTGGCCAAGGAATTGGTCAAATGATAGTGCCTAAAGTGATCTAAAATGATCTAAAGTGCCTAAAGTTTTCAGATAGTCAATCAATCCCCCGTGGTGTATTGGAAGATGCAATGCAAAAACTTCTGAATATCAAACGGTATGGTTTATTAATACAAGTTCCATTTGGCTGCCTGGAGTTTACCTAATTAGCGAGTAAGCCAGTTTAGTCAGATGCGAACCAATGGATTTTATGAGAGGCAACATAAGTGATATATTATCATCTCCAAGAAGCGACCGTACCCGAGCGATGGGATAAAGAAACAATATTTTAAAACTTTAGCTCACTTTAGACACTTTAGGCACTTTAATTCACTGCCATTGACAAATGACAAAACGGTATCGCCCTGCCCCTGCAAAGCGGGGCCGCCGCAGAAGGCCCGGCGGCCCATCAAAGGGTTCATATGAAAAACCGCGCTTAGACCCGTATCTCAAACCTGTCTTCAGAAAGATAGGTGTTCCCAAACCTGCCCCATTTAAACCTGATCCCTTTCAACATCAGGCCCTAGAGAAAATCAAGGCCTACGACGTTCTTGTTAGCGCGCCCACGGGCGCTGGAAAGACCTGGATAGCCACACAGGCCATCAAGCATTACCTCTCCAATGGGCTGCGCACATGGTATGCATCGCCTCTCAAGGCCCTTTCCAATGCCATCTATCAGGAGTTCAGCCATGAATTCGGATCAGGTCACTGCGGCATATTAACCGGGGATCGCAAGGAGAACCCTGATGCTCCGATCATCGTGGGCACGACGGAGATCCTCCGCAACCAGCTCTACGATGTCATGCACGAGGGGAGCAGCATAGAGGCTGATCTGGTCATCCTGGATGAAGCCCACTATCTGAGCGATCCCGATCGAGGCGTCGTATGGGAAGAGGTTCTCATCTATCTGCCCTCCAGGGTAAGGCTCTTGCTCCTCTCTGCCACCGTATCCAACGTAGAGGAAATCGCTGCGTGGCTGGAGGAGAATCGCGGAAATCAAAGCTGGGTCATCCGTTCAAATGAGCGACCTGTGCCCTTGGAAATGCTCTTTCTCTTTCCTGACGGCTTTATTAGCCCCCTTGCAGGCAGGAAAGGACTTACTGCGAGGGTCAAGAAATTTGTTTCCTCACGAACTGGGCGGAGAAGAAGAGGATCAGGAAAAATCAATTTTGGTGAAATCATCCGTTGTCTGAGGAAATTCGATCTCCTACCAGCCATCTTTTTCCTCAAGTCAAGAATGGACTGCAATCGTGCCCTCCTTTCTTGCTCCCCCGTTGAAAAGTCCAGGGAACTGGCAGGGAGCCTTAAACAGGAGGTAAGGGCATTTTTGAATGAATACCCTCACCTGCAAGGACACAGACAACAGGGGCCGCTGTTCAAGGCACTGGTGGGCTCACACCATGCAGGGCAGCTCCCCTATTGGAAAGTCCTCATTGAAAAGCTGATGAACAAGAGCTATCTGGAGGCCATCTTTGCCACATCCACCGTTGCAGCAGGGGTGAATTTCCCTGCAAGAACCGTGGTTCTTGTTCAGAGCGACCGTTATGACGGGCATGAATTCACCAACCTCACCGCAACAGATCTGCATCAAATGATAGGTCGGGCTGGAAGAAGGGGAAAGGATAATATCGGCTTCGCCCTCGTTGTGCCTGGTCTTCACCAGGATCCTCAGCTCATTTATGAATTGAGAGATTCAGCCCCTGAACCCCTCATGAGCCAGATCCACATCAATTTTTCTATGACCTTGAATCTGCTCCTGTCGCATACACCTTTGGAGGTGAAAGAGCTGCTGGAACGTTCATTTGCCGCTTTCCAAGAGGGGCGCTCAGGTTCAAAGGTTCAGAGGCAGTGGGATGAAATGCTAAATGTCCTGAAGAAAGCGCTTCCACGGGGAAAATGCGATACGGGAGATCCTTATGATATTCTGGAAAATATCCGGGAAAGGTTTGAAATAAAGAAAGAGGTGAGCCACCTGAGGAAAGAGATCAGGAATGAATGGTTACTGAAGACCTACAAGGAATATCTGAAACCAGGGAGGCTTTTTCTTCACAAGAACAAGAGCGTTTTTGTGGTGTTTCACACCTTTATGGATGATGGTCGGTTGGTTTGCGCGGCCCACAATATTCAAAAGGCCGTTAGGAGAAGGAAACGTAAAATCCGGATGAGAAAGGTTCCCCTTGATAAAATTAAAGGACTATATGATTACAGGGTCAGCCTGCCAGAGGGATATTCCGTGGAGCGGCTGCAGGCTCTTTTCGATGGCATAAGGGTAGCAGAGCTGGAATTGCTGAATGTGGATGTTTCAGGAGGGGAGGGCATAGATGAGGAACTGGATCCCGTAAAGAACAGATTAAGAGATCTTCCATGTGAGACTTGTGACCATATCAAAGAATGCCATACGCGAAGGAACAAAGACCTGAAAAGGATTCTGGGGAGATTCCGTTCACTCGCTTACCAGATGCAGGGGGAAAGGGGAGGCGTATGGGTGAGTTTCAAGAGGCATCTGAGGTTCCTGAAAGAGACTGGTTTTGTGGATGAAAAGGACCGACTGACCCCAGATGGTTACTGGGCCTCCAAGTTAAGATTGGACCATCCCCTGCTCATTGCCGAGGCCATAAGGAAAGGGGCATTCAGCCAGGTCTCCCCCGAGGTGACGGCTGGGTGCTTAGCACCGTTTGTCTGGGACAGGGTCCAGGAACTGGAGCTAAAGATAGAAAGCCCTTTTGCCCTAAAAGATTGTGAGGAGGCATTCGAGAAAGTTCTTCATTCCATAGAGGATATGAGAAGGTTGAAAGTGAAGAGGGGATTTGAAAATCCTCCCATTTTCTTCTGGCCAGCGGTAGCCCTCTATTTGTGGACCAAAGGGGTTCCTTGGCATCAGTTGTTATCCATTATCCCAATAGATGAAGGGGATATGGCCTCACTCATCGTAAGGACGGCTGACCATCTCCGACAAGTGACCAACTTGGAAGACTCCCACCCCAGGCTCGCCTCAGTCGCCTACACCGCGATCGAGCAGATACTGCGTGAACCCGTCTTCATACAATAGCTACCCACCTCTTGGCGTGAAGCCCGTTTCATGGTGGCATATGAAATGCCACCCTACATGTAGGGTCGGGTTTAAAACCCGACCGCTTCAATATTTCCTGCTTCTTTAGCTGGACAACTGAACAAGCTGTTTGGTATTATTAGAAATCAAAGATGTATTGGTGATGGTAAGCTGTCTTGAAACCGTATCCACATAAAAACCGACCTCGTCACACCTGTACGTTTTTCAAATTCTTAACCTGGAAGATTGTGAATGCCTTTTGAATTGGCAAAGGGAACTTGAAGGCCATTCACAGGTGGGCGATCGAACTTGTCCCGGGAGCGCGTATGACACAGTTGAATTGCAGAGAGGAAATCAAGGAGGTCCTGAAGACGGATTTTGGCTAGGATTTTTTGTCAGGATTGAGAAGGAGAGAGATCGACACTCTGGTCACCTGTATTCGGTGCAGACTGGATGAGATAGGGGGATGAAGGGGAAAGGGAAGCCAAAGACAAAAATCTTGAAATGACAATTACATATCCCATAGGCGGTGGAAAGGGAGGAAGCGGAAAGAGTTTCATAACCGCAAGCCTTGGTGTCTCCTTCGCAAAGCAGGGTAAGCGGGTGTTATTAATTGATCTAGACCTGGGCGGCTCCAACCTCCATTCCTTTTTAGGAATCAGGGACACCGAAATTGGACTCAATGAATTTCTGAACAAAAGTTTTGAAGACCTGGAACATGCCATTGTATCCACCTCGGTCCCGAATCTTTTTATCATCAGTTCTGCCAATTGCTCCATGGAGAGCGCCAACCTATTCTACCTACAGAAGCTGAAGATCATAAAAGCCATCCAAGGACTAGCCTTTGATTACATTTTTTTAGACCTGGGAGCCGGCACCAGTTTTAACACATTGGATTTTTTCCTTACATCAAATGAAGGCATATTTGTAATCACGCCTGAGCCCACGTCAATAGAAAACGCTTTTCGTTTCATTAAGGCAGTCTATTTCAGAAGAATCAAGCAACTTCTCAAGCAAAAGAAGTTCCAGAGGATAGTAAAAGAAGTTCTGGATGACCCTAGGATTGGGATTATAAGGTGGCCCTCGGATATCATCGATGTTTTGATGGAGCAGGAACCAGA
>JASFIT010000041.1:0-18344 GCA_050122535.1 Desulfobacteraceae bacterium
GGGCCACGAATTTATATTCATCCAGGATCGAGTATCCAGTATCTGTGGAGAGTTTTCGAATTTTGGACAGGAATGACCATCGTTCGGCCTATTCTTTCATGGCCTCCGCCACCAGCTCCGTGAGATCCTTAACCACAAGATTAATCTTCTCTCTGCGGGCTCGGGTTGCCATGGTCCGGACGCACTGCTGACAGGAAGTGACAACCATATCGGCGCCTGTCTTCAATATCTCTTCGATCTTCATCTGGGCCACCTCTGCGGAGAGATCAGGGTCCACCATTTCAAGATTTCCGCCTCCACCACAGCAGTTGGTCAACTCCCTGTTGTTCGGCATTTCCACCAGTCGAATGCCAGGAATGGAATTGAGCACCTTTCTTGGGGACTCAAAGATGCCGCTGTTTCTGCCCAGATCGCAGGGGTCGTGATAGGTGACTGTGGCATTGATTTCCTTGAGGGGGATCTTCTTCTCTAAGATGAGTTGCTCCAGAAGCTCACTGGATGCAAGGATTTCCATCTCAGGTTGATACAGGGTCTTCCAGGTGTGATAACAGGAGGGACAGGTGAAAATGATCTTCTTGGCGCGCATCTCCCGGACCTTATCCACGTTGTGTTCCATAAGCGCATTGATCCGTTCCGGCATGCCTGAACCGATCAGTGGATAGCCGCAGCACCACTCTTCACCCCCCAAGATAGTAAAGTCTATCTGGGCCTTTTGCATAATCTGAGCCATGGTTACTGGGATCTTTTGCACAAGGGGAAAGAAGGAAGCGACGCACCCCACAAAATAGACCACCTCGGCGCGATCTTTTTCAAACACATGCTCTGGCACATCCTTTAGAAATTCGCGCCAGTCGTCGCGCTCTTCATTATCTTCATTGGAGATATTGTGGTTTTCTGCCACAGACCTGGCCAAGCGATCGGCTATTTTTGGATAGAGTCCCTCATCCACAAGACACTCTCGGTCCTGAAAGACCACGTCTTTGGTCTTCAGTGATGGGAAGCAGGCCGTTGTGCAGGCCCCGCAACCGAGGCAGCTGAAAATGGATTTCTCGATTTCAGGGCTCCACGCCAACCGTTCCTCAATCACGGCACGGGTAATCGCGTTCCGGCCCCTTGGTGAAGCTGACTCCACGTTGCGAACCCGGTATATGGGACAATTGGGAAGACAGAAACCGCACCGGTTACACTTGGCCACTTCATCGTAGGACAATTTGCGTAACTGGCTAATATTCATATGAGATAACCTTTGACAACCCTCAAATCCCTCCCACAAAACGCCCGGGAGAGAAAAGGCCGTAGGGATCTATCCGCTCTTTGATCTGTTTCATGATGACAAAGTCTTGGGGAGGCATTCCCCAGACGGGCAGTCGCTGTTTCATAACGGCGCTGGCTTTCTCCACCACCAGGTTGCCACCAATGCTTTGGCATTTTTCCAGGAGCGTCTCGGCAACGGATACGATTCTATCTGCGCTCTTGCGATCTCCCGGTTCCCGCAGAAAGTGAATCATAGTAATACCACTGCCGGTATGCGCCTGGAGACCATGTTCCAGTTCCTGCTCTCCACATATGGACTCCACCGACTGAATGACATCCAAGTATCTGGATATGGGATAGTTAAGTCTCATGGAGACCATTTCCGGATACTGAGCAGATAATTTGGGGACAAGATTGCTGTAAGCATCCCAGAAAATGCGATGCGGGTTATCCGGCAGATAGTCATTGTTCTCAGCACCCGATGCTGAGGCCATTTGCTTGACTTCAGCGCCCATTCGCTCGACCGCTTCCTCGAACCCCTCCAGGGCCACAGCAACCGCATATCCGTTGCTGTTTATCCCCGAACCACCCGCCTCAACCAAAAGCCCATTGGCCCGCCGATTCAAGAGTTCAACAGCTGACGGTAGCAGGCTGGTCTCAAAAATCTGGTCCACGAACCTTGAGGCCTCTTCCAGACCGGAAAAGCTCAAAAGGCAGGTGCCCAACCGTTCTGGCAGGGGAAGCAGCCTGAGTGTCATTTCACCCAAAATGCCCAGACTCCCTCGAGAACCGATCATGAGCTTGCACATGTCATAACCGGAAACGTTCTTCACGGTCTTGCCTCCCAGCCCAACAATCTTACCATCGGCAGCCACGTACCGAACACCCAAAACCATGTCTCTGGGCAGTCCGTACAGAAGTCTGATCGGGCCGCTGGAATTGGCTGCAACGATTCCCCCTAGGGTGGCGGAATGGCTAAAAGGGGGCATCATGGGGATGAAGCAGCCCATGTGCTCCCTGTCAGAGCAGACAGGCTCATCCGAAAGGGTGGTGGGGTTTTCATAGGGAAGATAGCAACGGTTTTCTTCGCCGGCCAAGGAAATCTGGAGATCCCGAAACTTTACACCTGCCTGGGCAGTAACGGTCAGGTTGGCCGTATCCATGTCAATGATCTTATTGAGGCGTACCGTGGAGATCACCAAGTCGAGGCGAGAAGGCGGATTCCCTACCCCTATCTTGGTACCGCTTCCCCAGGGTAGAAGGGCCCACTTCTCTTTGCGTGCCATCTTTACAACGTCCGATACCTGCTCAAGGCTTTCTGGGAAGACCACGGCCCCGGGCCTCAAGCCGTCAACTGAATAGGCGGATAGGGTCTCCGGATCCCTTTTGACCCACTCCACATTTAGAATGTCTTTGAGCCCCTCCATGGTCCTCGATTCACCGTTCACTTGTGAGCTCCCCATAGTCGACTACCACTTCTTTTAATCTCTCGCAGACCCGCCTGCTAGCGCCTGAAGCGCAGCTGCCCGTCCTCCGCAGTAGCCTGCTACGGAGGATGGAATGGCGGGCAGGGCTCCCAGAGCCGCAGAGAATTTAATCAGACAGGATCAACAGGATCTCACAGATCTAAATGGTTTTTGCTGAAATATCTCCTGGACAGGGATTCTGATCCACAGATTACGCAGATTGCGCAGATATTCGTATGACCTTTTGGAATCGCTTTTTCGTGCTTTCGTGATTCGTAATCCTGTCCAGAAGTTTCGTCTTAGGCCGGGATCACCTTTCCGGGATTTAGAATATCCTCTGGATCGAATGCCCGTTTCACCTGCCGCATGGACTCAAGGTCGCTCTCTGAAAAGATAAAGAACATCTCCTTCTTCTTCTCCAGGCCGATGCCATGTTCTCCGCTGATGGTACCCCCCGCATCAGCACAGATCTTCAGGATCTCAACAGCCGCCTTTCTGGCCTTTTTACGCTCTTGCTCATCTCTTTCATCAAACAGGATCAAAGGGTGCAAGTTGCCATCTCCGGCGTGAAACACGTTACCTATCAGCAGGTCGTACTTCTTTCCCGTTTCCAGGACTTTGCTCAACACTTCAGGAAGTTTTGTTCTGGGGACCGTACCATCGCCCACCATGTAACTGGGCTTTAAGCGGGTGATGGCCCCAAAGGCACCCTTTCTCCCGGCCCAGAGCTTGGCCCTCTCCGCATCATCTTTGGCAAGCTGGACATCCCTGACATTGTTTCTTTTGCAGATCTCCAGGATCTTTTCCGCCTGGCGCTCCATGCCGTCTTCCATGCCATCTAGCTCAATAATAAGCACGGCCGCCGCGTCCAGCGGATACCCGGCCTGCACAGAGGCCTCCACCGCCTGCATGACCACATTGTCCATCATCTCCAACGTGGCTGGCAGGATGCCCTCAGCGATAATGGCAGATACGGTGTTACTCGCATCCTCGATGGCGTCAAAGATGGCCAACAGAGTCATCACCGCCTCTGGTGCGCGAACGATTTTCAGAATCATTTTCGTCACAAGACCCAAGGTGCCCTCACTGCCCACCAGGAGACCTGTGAGATCATACCCCGGCTTATCTTGAGACTTTCCACCGGTCCAGACCACGCTGCCGTCGTATAGAACCAGTTCAGCTCCCAGCACGTGGTTGGTTGTGACGCCATACTTCAGGCAGTGGGGTCCCCCGGAATTCTCCCCCAGGTTTCCTCCTAGCGTGGAGACCTTCTGACTCGCCGGATCTGGGACGTAGACGAACCCTTCAGCAAGGAGGCGGTTCTGCAGGTCGAGGGTGATGAGACCCGGTTCCACGGTCACTGTACGATTGGGAATATCAATCTCCAGAATTCGGTTCATCCTGGAAAAGTGAACCACGATACCCCCTCTGGTGGGAATGGTTCCGCCACTCAAATTGGTCCCTGATCCCCGGCCGACTATGGGAATCCTGTCCTCATGGGCCAGAGCCATGATCTTGGACACTTCTTCTGTTGAACCGGGCAAGACCACCGCATCCGGACGTCCTCTCTCCATGGATGCATCATATCCATAAAGGGTGAGATCCATCTCGGAGAAAAGAACGTTGTCCTCTCCCACAATATCCTTAAGTCTAGCGATAAGTGTTTCTCTCTTCATCAAAAGCCACCGTTCTTTCACAGGGAGTCTGTGCTCTTTCTTCCTTCAGGTCGCAAATGAATCCTTACCCTCGCTAGCCCAGTCAGGCTAAGCTTCGGCATAAACGCGGGATGCAGCCTCAAGGGCTCCTGCATTCACTTTCACGCCCTGCCCTTTCAGCACCGTCTCAAGGGCGGACAGGAAGAGAAACACATTCCTTGGGCGGGATGCGTGACCCATGAGCCCTACCCGCCATATCTTCCCGGCAAGGTCCCCCAGCCCGCCGCCGATCTCTATGCCGAACTCACCCAGCAAGGTCTTGCGAACCTTTAGATCATCTGCCCCTTCCGGAATCCGGACAGCATTCAACATGGGCAGCCGCTCCTTCTCTGGCACCAGCATGGACAGACCCATAGCCTCAACCCCAGCAACCAGAGCCTTGTGATTCACTTGATGGCGCGCAAAACGGGCTTCCAAACCCTCTTCAGCAATGATGCGTAATGCCTCACGAAGCCCGTAGATCATGTTAATAGGGGCCGTGTGATGGTACTTTCTCTCAGCGCCCCAGTAGCTCTGCACCATGGTCATGTCCAGATACCAGCTCACCACTGGGGTCTTTCTGTTCTCCAGGACCTCCATGGCTCTGGGACCGAAAGAGATAGGGGAGAGCCCAGGTGGACAAGAGATGCACTTCTGGGTCCCGCTGTAGGCCGCATCAATACCCATCCTGTCTAATGATACTTCCATGCCGCCCAGTGAGGTCACCATGTCCACAAGAAAAAGCGCACCGCAGTCCTTGGCGAGATTTGCCAGGTCCTCAAGGGGCTGGCAGACGCCTGTGGAGGTCTCTGCGTGAACGACGGCAAGGACCTTGGGGCTTTTGCCCTTTACCGCCTTCTCCACCACCTCAGGATCGATGGCCCTTCCCCACTCGCCATCGATGCGGGTCAGCTGACCACCGATGCGGCTTACAATGTCAGACATTCGCGTACCGAACACGCCATTTACGCAAACCACCACCTCATCATTCGGTTCCACCAGGTTGACAAAACAGGTCTCCATCCCTGAGCTGCCAGTACCGGACACGGGTATGGTCAGGGCGTTTTCCGTCTGGAAGAGAAATCTGAGCAGGCGCTGGGTCTCATCCATCACGGACAGGAAATAGGGGTCAAGGTGGCCAATGCAGGGGGCGGCAATGGCCTGAAGCACGCGTGCGGGCACATCACTAGGGCCCGGACCCATGAGCACCCGCGTACCAGGATCAATATCTCTGAAATCATTCGCATTAAAACCCATTGAACCCTCCTTCTGACTTCATTAGAGTCCCCTCCTCCCCGGCGGCCAGCGACGAGACCTGTCAGCAAGCCTTTTGGCTGTGCAATCAAGGCCGAAGCGATCAGGTCGAGGTGCTCGGTCGAGTCTTATCGGGCCGGGATGAGGGGGGAAAGCAAGCGGATTAGAGACAATTAGAGCCACAAACCCTTTGAACCGGGGCAGTATAGGAGAGAGGTGGGTCTATGTCAAGGCATTGGAAGGAAAGAGAAGATGCGCTTTTATCTCAATCGAAACGTGGTTATACAGGTCTTGCTTTTCTCGAAGGTCCCAATCCTACCTATGACCTGTCGACCCATTCCCTGAATTGTCAGCTCCACGCTACGGTCCCTAGGCAGCCATAGTTCGAAGAAACCATTCCGCAAAGTGGCTATGTTATCATTGAACAGGACATTTCCGTCTTTGTCTTTCGCTTTCACATAAAACTTTCTCTCAGGCAATTCCCCCTGACAGGAGGACATATAATGAATTGTTCACCTATGCGTTTTATTTACATAGGGGGCCACGGCCACCAGCATTTTCTCCTCTGGAAGCGGAATCTTTTTAACTCTTCCATTGGGAAACTCGAATACCACCTCCCGAGTGGTAACGTGACTCTTGATCTCATCTTTGGACCACTTCCATTCATTGGCGATTTCCATAGCTTGAATGGCATCCACGTCTTTCAATTTGGCTTCATTCTCATCCGCCAGGAGGCCGCACGCTGTAAACAGTGAGCCCAACCCCAACAAGAAAACAAAGAATACTGATAGATATTTCATTTGCTGCCTCCTTGTCCTACACCCAGTGCAGGGCCATTTTATTAAGAAAACCCTCTGATTCACATCAAAGGGCATAAATCAACACATACCACGGGGTGGCATATAAAATCAACCTTTTTTCAATGCGGAGTCTTATCAGTGCAGGAGGGCCAATTTGACACTCACGGGTTAAAGCCCTATATTCTTGTTTACCCAACAGACAAAGAAAGGAGCTAAAAAGGCGAACATGTTGTATGCGGATTATGATCACCCTCCCTATCGTCCCCCGAGTGAGGCGGGGAGTCTTTTGCTGAGAGTCACCCGTGGGTGTCCATGGAACCAGTGTACCTTCTGCTCCATGTACAAAGATACATCTTTTGAGAAACGGCCTCTGGATGAGATCTTCCGGGACATCGAGACGGCCCACAGGATTTACGGGGCTGGACCCCGTACCGTCTTCATGGGGGATTCCAACAGCCTTGTGCTTGCGCCCGAGACCCTCAGAAAGATACTTGGACATCTTTACGAACACTTTCCCGCCACAGAGCGGGTCACAAGTTATGCTCGCGCCAGAACCCTCTGTAAAAAATCCGTCGACGAACTCCGTCTGATCCGCCAGGCAGGACTTACACGCCTGCATGTGGGTCTAGAGACGGGCGATGCGGAGCTCCTCAAGGAGATCAAAAAAGGTGCAACACCTGAGCAGATGGTGGAAGGATGCCTGAGAGCCAAGGAGGCGGGCTTTGAAGTCAGCCTTTATGTTTTGGCAGGGATCGGGGGAGAAGAGAAGTGGCAACAGCATGCGGATGGCACCGCAGCCGTGCTCAACCAGGTGGACCCTCACTTCATCAGGATTCGCACCTATGTTCCCACCCCCTATTCTCCTCTCTGGGACAACGTCCAGAATGGTTCCTTCCAACTGGCATCAGCCGAGACGATCCTCCGGGAGCAGCGACGCCTGGTTGATTCGCTACACGTTACATCTCAATATCTGAGCGATCATATTTCCAATTATGTTCCGGTGTACGGAAAGCTACCTGATGATAAGTCATCCATGCTTAAAACCATCGACAAGGCCCTGGATGATCTTCAAGGAGACACCAGATATCGTGAGGTCCTTGAGCGGAAAAGGAATCTGACAAGACTTTAAGAGGCTGTCGCAAAACGCCCATCTGCCGCGTTACCCTCATCCCTCGTCACTGCGGCGTACTTCCCTGTACGCCTCATTCCTCGGGACTTCGGAAGCCTTGCAGCTGGACATTTTCCATCAGCCTCTCAGAAACCTGTTTTTCGACAGGCTTTTAAGATAATAAAGGGTTTACATCATAGCAGGCCCTGCCACATATATTTGTTAATTGGCCAGAAAGGAGTATGACTGATGCAGGTTCCAGAATATTCCGCAGAGACCATCCTTACATTCACAACGGTTCCTCTCAAACTTGGTTTCGGAGCGGCAGATGAGGTTGGCTATGAAGCGAAGCGATTAGAGGCAAAAAGGGCCCTCATCTGCACCGACAAAAATTTGAGGGCGACCGGTCATCCAGACAGGATACAGGAAATGATTGAAAAGGAAGGGATTGGTGCGGAGATCTATGACGATATCCAGGTGGAACCCACAGACAAGTCCATTGATAAGGTGGCCAAAGACTTAAGAGGGAATGATTTTGATCTCTATGTGGCCGTTGGTGGGGGCAGCACTATTGACACGACCAAGGCCATCAGCCTTCTGATCACGTATCCTGCACCAGTCATAGAATATGTGAATAAACCGATAGGTCATGCCAAACCTGTACCCGGCCCGCTCAAACCCTTGCTGGTCCTGCCCACCACATCCGGTACAGGGAGTGAAACCACCTCTGTGTCAGTCCTGGATATCCTGGACATGAAGGTGAAAACCGGGATCGCCCATCCCTTCTTGAGGCCTGCCATGGCCTTGCTGGATCCCCTGCTCACCGAAAGCATGTCCCCTCAGATAACCGCCTCAACGGGTATGGATGTGTTAACCCATGCCCTGGAATCCTACACGAGCCTGCCCTTTGATAAACGCAAGAAACCGGATCATCCCAGCATGAGGGCCGCCTATATTGGGTCCAACATACTCAGTGACATCTTCTGCGTGAAGGCCATTGAAATCGTGGGCCAATACTTAAGACGTGCGGTAGCAGATCCCCACGATCTTGAGGCAAGATGGCATATGATGGTAGGCTCCACCTTGGCAGGGATTGGCTTCGGGAATGCAGGGGTACACATTCCCCATTCCATGGCCTACCCGATTGGTGGGATGGTGCACGACTACAGGCCCCTGGGATATAAGGTGGAAGAAGCTATGATACCCCATGGTCAGGCGGTAACCATTACAGCTCCTGCTGCCTTCAGGTTCACCGCGCCTGCCTGGCCTGAAAAACACGCCCATGCAGCCCAACTTCTCGGGCTGAACACCAAAGACATGTCGGTCGAAAAGGCAGCAATGGCCCTCTCTGATGAAGTCATAGAATTGATGAAGGAGATTGGCTTCCCTAATGGTTTAAGTGAAATGGGTTTCACCGAAGCCGATGTCCCTCAGATCGTGGATGGGACCTTGAAACAGCAAAGGCTCCTGGTGGGATGTCCTCGGCAGGTTGGGGAAAAGGAGTTGACACAAATTGCCAAGGAATCTATGAGATATTGGTAACAAGACCTGTCAGATGGACTTGCAAGTACCTCTCATCCCCCTAAACTCTTCTTTCCAAAATGGCACTTCGAGTCATACCTGTGCCCACAGAATCGTACATTACTATTTTTGCACGTCTTAGGTTGGTGAGGTTTCTGTTTACAGGATAGCCTTGAATGGCGTCCTCTTTCAGTGCCCCTCGCTGGAGATCATATGGGAGCCTTTGCATACAGACAACAGAACAGTTACCCCGCTCATGAATATTGGTAACCATCTTATTTGCGATGTATTCAGACACTCTCTCCTTTACATCCCGGTTTCCGCCCCTTAATACCCTCTCCAGGGTCATGGGTATCATGGCAAAATTTGCTTGATGTTCGATGAGAAGATCAATGTCGTCTATGGCTAGGTTATTCCTTGGCAACAACTGGGACAAATGTGCTTCGGCTCCGCGAGTGGCGTGAAGAAAAACGCCTTTTCCGTCTATCTCTGCAAAAACGTCCCCATTATCTGGAACAACCTGTATGTAATCCCCAAAGCAACCATGTGTTCTTGTGAGGGTATCGACAATGCCGTAACGAGGCTTTTCAAAGATGTAGTTCTCCCCTTTGTGCAGCACAATCTCCACATTCAAGTCAGGGCCCAAATAGGCGGAAACAACCACATCACATTTTCCTGATTCAACGTATGCCTTGGCAATTTCTTCAACCCGGCCAGGCTCCTTGTCCTTTGTCATAATGTCAAAGCCAAATGCGTTCACATTTCGATTGTAGAAAGCTGTTGCATCTTTAAAGCGTCTAAAGGTGCCTTTTGACGCTTCTTTGGGATACATCAACTCCACCAACCTGTGCTGAACCCTTGCCGCAGCCGCAGGAACTCTGTGTTGAAATTTCCCGAGCTGATTGTCGATTATTATGCCGTCAATCCTGCCATGTCCGTTTAACTCAAAAATTTTTTCTGCAATGGACGTTATAAAATCCCCGTCGAGACTGAGTTTGGCCCTCTTACTTCTAGAATAGTCTCCTTCAGGTTTCGCGCTGACTCTCGTTTCAAGGGCTGTGGCCAGGGCGTCATCCCCGAATATAATATTGGAGGTGTCGAGCGGCCTGAACGTCTTTGCACGATGGACATTCTCCGCACCCACAATAACGGATATATCCCCAGCTTTCAGTAGGCCGGCAAGAGAGAGCACGAAGACAAGCTCTGCAGCCACATTGAAGCCAGGGCAACCAGCGTATAAGTCCAAAACCAGGCTGTTAGCACAATAAGGACGAACCAGTTCAAAAGGATGTCTGACAAGGGGACCAGGGTCATACTTGTCGTCCCCCACATTTGTTGCTCCAATGACTAACTTGATTCGAGAAGGGTCAATATCAGTTGTATCGAGGAGATCCCTTAGTGCAAGCACGCCAATTCTCTCGTCCGGCGGAGCGGCTATCCTCGTCCTCACACCAACGCGTGCCTCAATAGAGTCATTATTGACAGGTATGCCGCCCTTGAAAAACATCCCCCTGTTTTCAAAGAACGAGTTGTCAATAAGGGTTCCACCATTCCATGCACCATAGGCCGCAATTTCCAAAACAGAGTCCGCTGCCACGCTTCTCCCCTCCTCTTTCAAGGATCCACATCAGCTTTCAGACCTTCATATCAAGCCTTTAATGTTGAGTGGGGATGATAAGAAAATGTGGGGTGTGTGTCAACCAACCTGAAACGATTTGGGACACGTTCTAGGCCAGCTTGTATAACCACGTGACCCGAACATCCCAATACGTGGTAACCTGGGTCTGATCCGGCCATTTCTGCATTGAGAGGATTTAAAATCAGCTGACATATGGGTTCCCCCGTGTTTCCTGACAGGGGACTCGAAATGAAGGATTGGGATGGTAAAGGGCAGGGGAGTGATATCCCTGCCCTTTACTTTTAGACGGTTATTGAGGAAGTTCTAATTTAGCCACCGTCGTACGGAGCTTGTCAGAATTCGGATTCTTGGCGTCATGTGAAACAAAGATGTCCACTGGCCTGACGGGTCTTCCATAATAGGCCTTGTTCCACGCATAACTCTCATCCACAACGGCACCATCCAGCGCGATACCAATAAAGGCACCTTTGGTCCGTGCAAAGGAAACATAGTCCACATTTAGACTCGCCATGGCACCCTGGACGCCCACACCGATAGGCCCTACAGCAACGGAAGTCTCTCCACCGATCTTGACGGCTGTTCTGTAAAGCTTTTCAAGACCCTTCTGCGTCATCACCATAAGAACCACTTCTGACTTCTGACCGCCAAACTGAAGACCGAAGCTGATTGAGCCTAAGTTGTAAAAAGCGGGTCCGACCCATTCACCCGTCTCCTGGTCTCGAACCAGTAGGACGCCTCTCCCGCCCGAGCCACCCAGGAACCAGGCCCCTTTGTAAAGGCCAGGTACGATCAAAAGGCCTTTGGCTTGATTCAAGTGCTCTCTAGCCCACTGCATATCTGGGTCCCCGATAAAGGTGTCCGCAGTAATTCGTGCCCTATCGACCAACAACTGCTGTGGGAGGGGCTCCTCTGTTGTGGCAGGCGTGGTCGCGCAAGCACCGAGAAAAACAATTATCCCGATAAGGACGATGCCCTTTAGAATCGTTTTCATTGTTCCCTCCTTCTATTTAATATCGGATATGGATTTGGTTATCAATAAACGGTGGCCACTTCTGTTTCCCCTTTCCAAACATTTTGGATAAAAGGGAAACCAATATATAGTATATTGCGTGATTTTATACCATATATATTGTGGTTGCAAGTAAAATTTTGCCTATTTGAAAAGGCTTGCCCAATCTTGAATGGAAATACCGGGTGTGTCAATATTTCTCTTTGCGTAGAACTGTTGAACAAGGATGATAGACTCCTCTGCGGGCTGCCCCTCTAGTTTGGCTTCCAGCTGTTCAATGGCTTCCTCTGGATAGCAGAAAAAGTCACCGGACAACCGAACATTGGTCAACCTTCCTTCCCTCACCTCATAGTCCGCCCGTATCAATCCCCCTTGTGCCTTGTGCATCTTATGAACCACATTCATCCCAGCGCGAATCTTCACCTCCCGGCCCCGCCTTCTTGTGCCTTTTTGAAAGAGCCATTCTTCGCTCAACATTCTGGTGGCCAGATCATCCATTTTGCTCTGTAAAGCTTGGTCCTTATCGCTAGGCTCCATAGGGCCCACCATTTTCTCATATTCTTCCACGAGCAACGCGTTCAGGCTCGGCTCATCCCACAGGGATGCTTCTATCTCTCCCAGTTCCCGACGAATGGTGGAGAGATTATCCACCATGGTCTTGTGGATCTTGTCTCGAAATTTTTCGTCAGGCACCATCAGGATTTTGGCCATCATCTCATAGTTGAAATCCACGATCAGGTTTCCCACAAAGACGACACAGTCCCCAATCTCACCTGCCCCTGTCCCCGATATCTTGCGCGTTCCGGTTATCAGATCATTTATGGGTTTGTACTCAGCGGGGATGCCAATGCGCTGATAAACGCGGATGACCGGCTCAAGAAATTTCCGATAGAAAGCCTCCTTCTTCAGGGGGACGAGCGGATTGTCTTTGCGGAGAATGAGCTGATAAAAGAGCTGATGACCATCCAGATAGACGGCCCCTCCCCCCACTTCACGGCGGAATACGGGTATGTTATTCGCTCTGCAAAATCCCATATCCACCTCCTGCTCCACGTCCTGGTGGAAGCCAACGCATGCATATGGCGTGGCAGGAGAAACGAGTGAAAGGGCTTCACGCCCCAAATACCCCAGGGCATGGTAGATAATCTGGGATTCATACCAGGGGACTTTGCCAAGGTTATAGAGCTTCACGTTCTTGCATCCCTGAAATAAGAGGGTTGACGCATATAGATGCAGGATTGTTTACCAAAGGAAAAACGCATGCTTCGTCCAAGGATCTTTAACGTTTTAGGGCCTTGTGGATGAGCTGTGTGATGTCCATGACCTGAACAGGGACCTTGTTTCTCCTCACGTAGGTCATCATGGTTCGCACACACTGTTGGCATGAAGTGACGACCGCCTCAGCCCCACTGTTCATGACTTCCTCAATCTTCCGTTTTGCAATTTCTGCGGAAAGCTTTGCATCAATCATTTCCAGGTTCCCTCCCCCGCCGCAGCACTGGCAGTTCTCCCTGTTGCGAGGAAGCTCCACAAACTTGATGCCCGGAATGGCGCGAATAACCGCTCGCGGTTCCTCAAAGACCCGCGCACCGCGACCCAAATCACAGGGATCATGATAAGTGACAGTCATGGGGATATCCTGAAGCGGAACCTTCCCATCCTTGACAAGTTCCATCAAGAACTGAGAAGCATGGGCGATCTCGAATTCAGCGGGGTAATGTTCCCGCCACATCTGATAACAGGAAGGGCATGCAAAAATTACCCGTTTTGCCCCTTTCTCACGAACGGCCTCCAAGTTGTGTTCCATGAATGCCTGAAACATCTCTTTTAGGCCCGCACCGAGCATGGGGAACCCACAGCACCATTCTTCCTCACCCAACAGAGTAAAATCAATTTCGGTCACATCCAGGATATCTGCGAGGGCCATGGGTATCTTTTGGGCCAGCGGGAAATAGGCGGCCACGCAGCCCGTAAAATAGACCACCTCTGCTTGATCCTTGAGATATCCATGATCCGGGGCGTCTCTCATGTCTTCTACCCAGTCGGCGCGCTCTTCGTTGTCTTCTGCAAAGACGTTGTGGGTCTCCTCCAGGTTTTCCCGGATCATCTCAATTTTCTTGGGATAGGCATCAGAATGAACCAGGTCCTGGCGTAGAGAAAGCCACAACTCCTTGAGTTGAATTCCCACGGGGCAGACTTCCTGGCAATTCCCGCAAAGGGTACAGCGGAAGACGGTACCGCTGAGGTGATCCCACACTTCCTTGGCGGGCTCTTTGGCTGAGAAAAGACTGCGAAACAGTCCTGTCCTGCTTTTCAGGATCTGTTTGAGGCCTTTAATACGGTAAACGCCGGAGAGCTCGCCGTCCTGAGCCGAAGAGACTGCCGGGCAGACGTCAGCACAGACGCGGCATTGGGTACATGCCTCCATCTCTATGAGTTGCTTGACACTGTAATCCTTATTAGCCATGTGGACTTCGCTACGTCTGTGCTTCTGTGAGTCTTTGAGTCGTTAAGTTGCTGTGTTGATTCTGCCGGCTGCATATCGTTCCACTCAACAACTCAACGATTTGACGACTCAACTAAACCTACTCTTCCTTATATTTCTCGATGCTTTCCAGGACCCATTTTTCTACGGCCTCGGCTCCGCGGATCAAGAGACTCAATTCCCCTTTATCATCCGGCTTAATCTTATACATCCACCCTTGTCCGTAGCAGTCTTCATTGATCAACCCGGGGTCGGTCTCCAATTCCTCATTCACAGCGACCAGTTCGCCGTTGACCGGGGCAAAGACCTTTCCCAACCACTTGCCCGATTCTATCTTGGCGAACTTCTTCCCCAATTTCAGGGTCTTCCCCTCATCAGGGAGTTGAACATAGACGATTTCTTCAGCCATTTTCTGGGCAAAATCATCCATGCCCATGGTCAAGACGTCTCCATCATCCCTCACCCAGAAATGGTTCTCCTCATAGTAGAGTTCATCCGGCATATTGTATCCTTCGATTTCCATGCTTTCCCCTCCTTAATCTGCGTCAATCGTCATTGGTCATTTGTCATTTGTCGCTTACTCCGCCTCTTCCATCAATTCATTGATGAACTGGGTGGTGCTGTAGATCTTGAACTTCTGCTTACGCAGCTTGGCATTGGAAAGGTTGTGAACACAGGAATTGCACTCTGTGAGCACCACTTCGGCATCAATCTCTTCGGCCTCCACAAGCCTGCGTCGGGCCATGGCTATGGAGTTCTTGGCGTAGGCCCCTCGGACGCCTCCACCGGCACCACAACAAAGGGCATTGGCGTGGTGGTGAACCATTTCCACAAAGTTAGGGGCTATGTTCCTAATGGTCTCTCGGGGTTCTTCGTATATCCCGCAATGCCTTCCCAGATCGCAAGGGTCATGATAGGTGACCCTTTTGTCAGTCTTGACCTCCAAATCAAAATCTCTCAGGAACTGGCTCATGTGGACCACCTTGATCCCCTTTTCTCTGAGCGCCCCATACTGTGGTTTATTTTTGAAGGTTCGGAAACAATAGGGACACCCTGTAATAATGGTTTTGGCCCCGGTTGCTCGGATAAGGTCCATGTTTTTTTGGGCCAGGACTTCATTGATCTGATAACCCACATCTTCTAGCACGCCACTACAACAGACCTCATCGATGAGCGTGTAGTCCACATGGAGGCGGTCAAGAAGATCCAGGGTACTCAGTGTGGCCTCATCTTCACGGTAAGATCCCACGCAACCGATGAAATAGACATTTTCCGCCTTTTTATTGCGCTCCCTTTCAAAATCCTCCGGCTCATCCTCCGCATAGATGTTGGAATGTTTTTTGAGCACTTCATTCATTCCTTTAAAAGCAGGATGGCACGAGCCAATATTAACCATGTCTTTTCGCGCCAGTTTGATGATCTCTGGGACCTTTACCCCTGACGGACAATCTTCAGTACAGCTCGCACAGGTCGTGCACTGAAACAGGCTTTCGATCAGTTCGTCACTCATGTCGATTTTTCCGTCCATCACTTCTTTAAGGACCAGCATCTTCCCGCGGGCATTCAGGGCAGGACGGAGGGTGGATCCGTAGACGGGACAAACCGCCTGACAAAAACCACAACGGGAACATTGCAGGATCTGTTCCCGATATTTCTTCTCAAAATCGTACTTCGCTTCCATCTCATCTCTCCTAATCCGCATTAGCCCGGTCAAAAACTAATCAGTGAGAAAATCGTTCATAGCAGACTTATACGCACTCGTCATTGGTCATTCGTCATTGGTCATTCGTTCAGGAAAAATCGATGTTCCATGAAGTATCTTCTACAAATGACAAGTGGCAAGTGGCAAATGACTAGATCTCCAAGGCCATTTTGCCCGGATTTAGAATGTTATTCGGGTCCATCATCTTCTTGATACGTCGCATCACATCCATGGCCACGGCATCATGCTCCAGGGTCATGTAGGGCGCCTTTGAAAGACCAATACCATGCTCCCCCGTTAGGGTTCCTCCCAGGTCAATGGCCAGTTGAAAAAGGTCGGCACTGGCCGCTTCCATCCGTTCCACCTGCGCTGGGTCATATCCATCGTAAAGGATCTGGGGATGGAGGTTTCCATCTCCGGCATGGCCGAACGTGGCAATTTGGATGCTGTGTTTTTCAGCAATGGCTTCAACCCCCTTGAGCAGATCGGCAACCTTGGCCATAGGAACCGTTACGTCCTCAAGGACAAAATGGGTCTTGATCCTGGCCAGCACCGCATAGGCCGACTTTCTCGCCTGCCAGAGTTCCTCAGCCTCCTCTTCTGATGCGGCCTGTTTGACCTCTTTTGGGTTGTTCTCGTTAAAGACATCCATAACCTTCCGCATCTGATAATCCGTCTCCTCCTTGGTATAGCCATCGGTTTCCGCGAGTAGCATGGCATCCACTTCAGGGAGGTTCAGCTCCGTATTCTGATTAATGGCTAAAATGGTCTGTCTTCCCAGGATTTCCAACACGCTTGGTATAATGCCACTGTACATGATCTGGCTGACGGCCCGACCCGCATCCGCTAGATCCTCGAAGGTGGCCATGGCCGTACTGGTCGCAGTGGGTCTTGGGTTAATTTTGAGTGTAATCTCCGTGACCACCCCCAGGGTCCCTTCCGAGCCCACAAAAAGTCGCGTCAAATCATAACCGGAAACACTCTTCATGGCCTTGGATCCGGTCCTCATGATCCGGCCCTCTGGCAAGACCACCTGGAGCCCCAGAACATAATCTCTGGTCGTCCCATACTTGGCCCCTTTGACGCCACCGGCGTTGGTCGCCACATTGCCTCCTAAAGTGGCCACCTTTCCGCTGGCTGGATCAGGAGGAAAGAAAAAACCGTCCGGGGCCAGGGCCTTTTCTAATTCCGCATAAACCACACCTGGCTGGACTATGGCCAGACGGTCCTCAATGCTGATCTTGAGGATCTTGTTCATGTGACTCAAATCCAGGACAATGCCTCCCCTGGCCGGCACGGCCATGCCGGAAAGGCCGGTCCCCGCACCTCTTGGTATTACTGGAATCCCTTTGCCATTGGCCAGTTTCATGATTTCTGAGACCTGTTCTGTGTTCTCTGCCCATACTCCGCAGGAAGGCCTATGACTATGCTCCGATGCATCATATGAATAGGAGACCATATCGATTAGGCTGTCCGTGTAATTCTTTTCTCCCACAATATGGATCAGGGACTCTTTGATATCTTTGTCCATGATATACTCCTATGTATTCTATACCACTCCGCTATAATATATAGCAATCACAATCTTAGGGTTCCCCTGTTGGTGTTTACGTCATGCCCTACCCATGGCCACGTTCGGAAATAGCATTCATGACCAGGACCACAGGTGCCATGATGATGTGAAATAGACGGCTGAAGGGCAAATAGGCCAAAAAGGCCCCAGTCAGGATAGCGTGGATGTACCAAATATATCCGTAGACCTCAGTCAGGCCGGAAGCGTCTAAGAACAAGAGACTGAGGCCGTAGCCCACAAAGGCCCATTGCGCATCTCCTGGAGCGCCTGTCATGGCAATCCTTACGCCTTCCATAACATAACCTATGATCACAATGCCCGCCAGGAGTCCTAAGGCCAGATAATCTTGTCTGGGCAGACCGGGAAGATGGTCGGACCGTTTCAAAAGCCCACGAATCACCGCCAAGGTGACACCAAAGAGGACCATGATCCCCGTGAGATCAAAGAGCAATGCGGTGCTCGCATGGTTCTTATCGATCATGGCCCAGACCCAGGGCCATTCGGGCTTCCAAAGCGAGGCAAGAAGGGCCACAAGGCCCCAAGCAAACCGGAACACGAAGGGGAGAAAGATGAGACTGTGGATGAACCAGCGCGTTTTAGACTGTCTGTAAAGCCTCCCCTGAAGGAGCACGTCCAGAATCATTGCCTTGATAATCAAAGCGATCTTAAGGGAGAAAATGGCCATGAAGGCATCGCGCAACAGCTTCAAGACTTTGTAAAAGGGATTCAGACTACCTTCGCCGGGCAGCGACCCTGTCAGCCACACGGAAAAGCTCATGACCAAACCAATCAAAAAGAGGATCAGGGCAATGATCGTGACCGTATCACCCACGGAAAAG
>JASFIT010000042.1:0-18077 GCA_050122535.1 Desulfobacteraceae bacterium
AACCTCATCACCATAGACGGAAGGAAACTAGCATACACCCCCGGTGAGACCATCCTTGAAGTGGCTAGGCGCAACAGTATCTTCATTCCCACCCTTTGTCATCTCAAGGGAGCACGACCTACCGGGGCCTGCCGCATCTGCGTTGTGGAGATCGAAGGAGGGCGAGCGCTGGCACCCGCCTGTTCCACGCCGGTGGCCGATAATATGGTTATCCACAGTCAGTCTCCCGACGTGTTGGAGGCCCGGCGAACGATTCTCGCCCTGCTCCTGCAATCGGGTAATCATAACTGCGCCATTGCCAAAAAGGCCCAGGGCGAATGGACTGACTTCCAGGAGCAGGTGGAGAGGTATGATCAGAGTACGGAATTGTGTCCCGCCCATAGCGCATGCAGACTCCAGGCTTATGCGTATCGTTATCAGGTAGAGACCGAGGGTCTTCTCAGGGTTGAAACCCCCTACGCCATGGAGAGGGCCAGTCCGTTGATCGTGCGTGATTTTTCCCGCTGTATTCGCTGCGGACGGTGTGTTGATGCATGCAATGTCATCCAGGTAAACAATGCCATCACGCACGGCTATCGGGGAGTCATGGCCAAGATCGTTGCCATGGGAGACGGCACTTTAGAGCGTTCTGAGTGCGTATTCTGCGGCCAGTGCATCCAGGCCTGCCCAGTGGCCGCGCTCATGGAAAAGAAGAGCCTTTACAAGATTCGCCCGTGGGAAGCGCACCACGTTCGTACCACCTGCCCCTATTGCGGCGTCGGCTGCCAAATGGATCTACATGTCAAAGACAACAAGATTATGAAAGTGACGGGCGTGGAGGATGCCTTGCCCAATCTTGGCAGACTCTGCGTCAAGGGCCGCTTCGGTTATGACTTCCTCCAGAGCCCGGAGCGTTTGACCAAGCCCTTGATTCGAGAGAATGGAAAGCTTCGCCCCGCCTCATGGGAGGAAGCCCTGGATCTTGTGGCTGCAAAAATAACTGAGGTGAAAAAAACTGACGGCCCTGAAGCGATAGCGGGCATTGCTTCAGCCAAATCCACCAACGAATCCCTCTATCTGATGCAAAAACTGTTCAGGGCGGCCATTGGCACCAACCATCTCGCTTCGCCTCACGCTGCCAACGGCTTAAATAACAGCCTGGGCGAGTTGGAAGAGGCGAAGATCATATTGCTTATCAGTTCCGACGTCACAGAGGAGAATCCGGTAGCCGGCACTTTCATCAAGCGTGCGGCAAATAATGGGTGCCAGTTGATCGTGATAGATTCTCGGCCCACGAAAATTGCAAGCTTTGCCACTTCTCACCTGCTGCTGAAGGAAGGCACGGAATCAGTTCTTGCAAATGGTATCCTCCAACAACTCCTCGAGCGGGGCCACAGTGGATCAGATGAAATAGAGAAAATCGCTGAGAATTACCCACTTTCCCTGGTTTCAAAAACCACCGGACTTGAGCCCGATGCCATCCGGTTCGTCACGGAGATCCTTGATACTCCAGAGCCGGCCATGCTCGTCTATGGACCTCGAGCTGCATCATCAGCACAGGCCTTTGTAGATCTTCAAGAAGTCCTTGCTAACCTGGGTTGCAAGTATGGTGGCGTAAACCTTTTATCCCCCCTAAACAATTCTCAGGGCGCCTGTGACATGGGACTCTTACCCGATTATCTGCCAGGTTATGCGAGAGTGGATGACGATGGCGCCCGCCACCCCTTTGAACAGGCCTGGGGATGCACACTGAACAAGAAACCTGGCATGGCCTTTGACAAGATCATGGGCAGCCTAAGCCATACACCTGAGGGACCAGGGAAAAAGGTTCGACTGCTCTACTGCGCAGGGGAAAATCTGGCCCTTGCCACACCGGCTGTTCCTGATATTAGGGAGGCACTGAACTCCGCGGAGTTCCTCGTTGTACAAGATATATTGGACCACGAGACCCTGGAATTTGCCCACGTGGTACTTCCTGCGGCAGCCTGGGCCGAAAGCGAAGGCACATACACCAACTGTGAGCGGCGGGTTAGCCGTATGCGAAGTGCTGTTCCCGCTCCAGGCGAAGCAAAACCTGAGACGTGGATCTACACACAGCTCGCCCATCGATTGGGTCAGGACTGGCCGGAGCAGGACCCTCAGAGTGTCTGGGATAATGAAATTTCAAAGCTGGTTCCCCCTCTGAGCGGGCTTCGTTACGACCGCGTTGAGGAGGGGGGTCTCCAATGGCCTGCAATCGGTCCGGAGTCGCCAGGTACGACTCACCTGGACGGGGACCGACCTCCCCTATGCCGAGGCGCTCTGCTCTGGTTCAACACCCAGCACCGCACGCTCCTTGAACAGTGTGAGGGGCTTCTGGAAGTGCTTCCCCGAACGGGAGAAGGCATCCGGGTTCCACCCAGTAACGCGAAAGAAGTCACAGAGAAATTCGTGGAACTGTTGGAAGAGGAAGAGCAAATCGAAGCCAAGGCCCGGATCGATGAGATACTTGCCATGTACAGGACCAGAAGGGGTGGTCTTATCCCGGTACTTCAGCAGGTTCAAGAAATCCTTGGGTTCCTACCAGCTTCGGTGCAAAACTACATAGCCCTGGGCTTAGGCATTCCTTTCTCGGATGTTTTCGGCGTTGTCACATTTTACTCTTTCTTCACCATGGTCCCTCGGGGCAGACATACGGTCCGTGTTTGCCTTGGGACGGCCTGTTTTGTTAAGGGGTCTGCAGTCCTCATAGAAAACGTGGAAGAGCACCTCAAAATCAGTATTGGGGAAACCACTGAGGATAGGGAGTATTCTTTGGAGGTCGTGCGCTGTCTTGGTGCGTGCGGTTTGGCGCCTGTCATAGTCATCGACGACGTGACCCACGGGCAGCTGGACCCAAAGGAAATCGTGGACATTGTGGAGAGCTACAGGGGCACCACAGATGGCGCTTAGAAAGAGGAAGAAATGGGATCTTTGAAACTCTCTGAGCTCGTTGAAAAACTTCAGCTGGAAATTAGGACGGGCGCCAATCGTCTTGACGTGACGGCGAACCGAGGCTACGCCAGCGACCTGATGAGTGATGTGATGGCCAATGCCGCTGAAGGAGATTTGTGGGTGACGCTCCAGACGCACCAGAATATTGTGGCCGTTGCCGTGATGAAGGCCCTTGCAGGCATTATCCTTGTAATGGGCAGGGAGCCTGAAGAGGAGACTCTACGCAAGGCTGAGGCTGAAGAGGTCCCTATTCTGATCAGCAGGATGCCAGCCTTTGAGCTGGTGGGCAGGCTCTTTGCGTTGGGGCTTTCCGGAAGCTGACGACCATGAAACGTGGGCGTTCGAGGGGCGTTCGAGGGGCGTTCGAGGGGCGTAGGGCAAAGCAAGGATTACGGGTCGTGGCTGGAGATCTGCATGTTCACACCTGTCTTTCACCATGTGGCTCCCTGGACATGACACCTGGAAATATCATACGGGAAGCCTGCGAAAAAAAATTGGCCATTATTGCCATTACGGACCATAACAGCGCCGAAAATACGGCTGCCGTGATTGCAGCAGCTCGTGAAACGGCGCTCTGCGTCATCCCTGGTATGGAGGTGACCACACAGGAAGAGGTGCATATTGTAGGCCTCTTCCAGAGGGTGGATGATGCCCTTTCCATGCAGGAGCTTGTTTACCAGAACCTCCAACCAGGAGAAAACGACGAGAACACTTTTGGCATCCAGGTTATGGCGAATGAATTGGACGAGGTTGAAGGCATTAACAAGCGCCTTCTGATTGGGGCCACAGCACTTAGCGTCGAAAAAGTGGTAGACGGCATCCACGAACGGCAGGGGCTGGCGGTTGCGGCTCATATTGACAGGGAAAGCTTCAGCCTCATCAGCCAACTGGGATTGATTCCTGAAGGCCTGAACCTGGACGCCCTTGAGATTTCAAAGCAGATAACCCTGCGGCAGGCCCAAGCGCAATTCGGAGGGGATCTGGGGTTTCCCTTTATCAGCGCCTCCGATGCACATCGCCTTGAAGAGATCGGCGGCAGCCTGACGCGTTTTCAGATGGCATCTCCGGACATGGCCGAGTTGAGGTTGGCGTTGGCATCTCGGAAAGGACGCAAGGTACTTTCAGTCTAATCCCCATTTCATGGAAGACCTATCGCTTCACATATTGGACATCGCGGAAAATGCGACCGCTGCTGGCGCCCAATTGGTGGAGATCATTATTGCGCAAGACACTGAGAGAGATCGACTTCAAATCGTCATTCGAGACAATGGCCGCGGGATGGACCGCGACATGTTAGAGAAAGCAGGTGACCCTTTTTTTACGACTCGAACGACCCGTCGTGTGGGTTTGGGATTGAGTTTACTACAACAGGCCACACGAGAAGCGGACGGTGATTTTTTCATCACTTCAAAACCGGGCCAAGGTACCGAGGTGAGGGCCATCTTTCAGGCGAGCCATATTGATCGAAAGCCTCTCGGCGATATGGGATCAACTCTGGTCTCCCTCATTTTGGGCACTCCGGGTGTGGATTTCGTTTACGCGTCCAATTTCGATGGCGAAGAGACAACGCTGGATACCAGGATGATTAAGGCTGAACTGGATGATACCACTACTGTAAGCGATCCAGCGGTTCTGAATTTGATCAAAAATATTTGCAAAGGTGACCGAGACAAAGGTTTTACCACCGATGGAGGCGAGAAAAATGGCTAAGTTGCGCGTGGAGGACCTCAAAAAGATCAAAGAATCTATGAAAGGGACTGTCACCTTGAGAGATGGCGACTACCGCGTGAAGATCATCGTCCATATGGGAACGTGTGGAATTGCTGCCGGCGCGCGGAAGATCATGAACGCCTTTCTTGAGAAAGTGCAGGACAGCGGGGCGACCGACGTGATTCTCACGTCATCGGGCTGCGCGGGGCTCTGCAATCACGAGCCTATGATCACCGTGGAGGTGAAGGAGTCGGCCCCCATAAAGTATGTCAATCTCGATCCTGAGAAGGCCGAGGAAATATTCGATGAGCATGTCTTGAAGGGCAATCCGGTTCCCGATTACGCACTGGCTTTAGGTAGCGAAACCACCTATTAGGTTACTTTGGAGAAAAGTGAGTGAAGCTCCCAGACCAAAGGTCGGGGCACCTACCTTTTCAATAAAACATCTCCTCCCCCTCGATGGGGGAGGATTAAGGTGGGGGTGAGCCTGTCACTTCTCACCCTCCCCTTGCCCCTCTCCATCCTCCGCAGTAGCCTGCTACGGAGGACGGGCCATCAAGGGAGGGGGATTTAAAAGGATGCCATTCATCCCCGCTCTGAAATGCGGGGCCTTCTGGCATGATTTGGTAACGAGGCTAAATTAATGGAAAAGAAGTATCGCGTTCACCTTCTGATTTGTGCTGGCACCAGTTGCGTGGCCAACGGCTCACTCAATCTGAGGGATGCGCTGGTTGAGGAAATCTCGAAGAACGATCTTCAAGAGGAAGTATATGTTGCCACCACGGGATGCAACGGTTTCTGTGCGGCCGGCCCCCTGATGATTGCCTATCCGGACGAGGTCTTTTACCAGAAGCTATCTGTGGAAGATGCTCCTTACTTTGTGGAGGAATACCTCCTCAAGGGCCGTGTGGTAAAAGAGCACCTCTTTGAGAGCCCCGAAGCTGCCGAACTTATCCCAAAGATCAAGGACATTGGCTTTTTCAGCCGTCAGATCCTTGTGGCCCTCAAAAATCGAGGCCTCATCGATCCTGAGAAGATTGACGAATATATTGCCCGTGATGGTTACCTGGGCACCGCCAAGGCACTCCTGGAAATGACGCCCGAGCAGATCGTGGAAGAGATGAAGGCCTCGGGCCTGAGAGGCCGCGGCGGCGCAGGCTTTCCAACCGGCCTAAAATGGCAGTTTTGCGCTGCTGCCGATGGGAGTCCCAAGTACATGCTCTGCAACGGGGACGAGGGTGACCCGGGCGCCTTCATGGATCGTTCTATTTTGGAGAGTGACCCACACGCCGTCTTGGAAGGGATGATCATAGGCGCTAAAGCGATCGGGGCCCATAAGGGATATATTTACGTCCGCGCAGAATATCCCCTTGCAATCCAGCGCCTCCACACGGCTATTGGGCAGGCCAAAGAGTATGGCCTTCTCGGGGAGGATATTCTCGGTTCCGGTTTTGACATGGATATCGAGCTTTATTATGGCGCAGGTGCGTTTGTTTGCGGCGAAGAGACGGCGCTGATGCGTTCAATTGAGGGAAAACGCGGTATGCCAAGACCCCGGCCTCCCTTTCCGGCCCACAAGGGCCTGTGGGACCGTCCCTCTGTCCTTAACAACGTGGAGAGCCTAGCGAATGTCTCGCAGATCATGTACCGGGGCTCGGACTGGTTCAGCAGCCTTGGAACAGAAAAGAGCAAGGGAACGAAGGTCTTTGCCCTTTCCGGCCAAGTCAGGAACATTGGGCTCATTGAGGTTCCAATGGGGATCCCGCTACGTTCCATTATCTACGATATCGGCGGAGGGATCCCTGATGGTAGACAATTCAAGGCCGTTCAGCTCGGTGGACCTTCTGGAGGCTGTGTCCCTGGCAGTCTCATTGAAACACCCGTGGACTATGAGTCTATTGCGGAGACCGGGGCGATCGTGGGCTCGGGTGGCATGGTGGTGATGGACGAGACCAGCTGCATGGTAGATATCGCCAAATTCTTCCTTGGGTTCACTGCAGAAGAATCCTGTGGAAAATGCACCCCTTGCCGCGAAGGGACTCAACAACTGCTGCATATTCTGGAAAGGATCTCCCAAGGACAAGGGGTACCAGAGGATTTGGACAGGCTTGAGCGATTTGCCAAAGTGCTTCAGTCAGCCTCCTTGTGCGGACTGGGTCAGACCGCGCCTAATCCTGTGCTGAGTACGCTCCGCTATTTCAGGCATGAGTACGAGGCCCACATTTATGACAAACACTGCCCCACGGGCGCGTGCAAGCGGATCAGCGCCCCACCCTGCCAGTCCACGTGTCCCATGGGCCAGGATGTCTCCACCTACACGGCCCTCATCGGCCAAGGCAAAATAGAGGAGGCCTGGGATATTATTCGCAAGGAGAACCCCCTCCCTATGGTTCTTGGCCGTGTGTGCCCCCATCCGTGCGAGAGCGACTGCAGGCGAGGCGAGGTGGATGAGCCAATCAGCATCTGTGGCTTGAAGCGCTTTGCAGCGGACAGCATGCGGCATAAGCTCAAAGAAATCGATCCTGCATCCGTGTTCTTTCCCGACGACAGGGTTGCGGTTATAGGCTCCGGACCGGCTGGACTTACTGTGGCCCATGACCTGGCCCAGAAGGGCTATCCAGTCACGATTTTTGAACAGCTCCCGGAACCGGGCGGCTGGCTTCGGGCGGGCATTCCCGAATACCGGCTTCCCCGTGACGTTCTAGATGATGAAATCGACGCCATCAAGCGTCTGGGCGTAGAAATCCATTTAGGCGTTTGCGTGGGAAAAGACCTAACCTTTGATGAACTCAGAAGTCAAGGTTACAAGGCCTTCTTCATGGGCGTAGGAGCCCACAAGGGTCTAAAGCTCAGGGTACCTGGCGAAGATGAGTTCGAGGGTTTTGTTGACGCCACCACATTCCTGAAAAAGGTAAACCTGAAAGAGAAAAAGTCACCCGGACGCAAGATTTGTGTCATAGGGGGCGGAAACTCGGCCATAGACGCGGCCCGCACCTCTCTGCGGTTGGGCGCGGAGGAGGTCCATATTGTTTACAGACGGTTGCGCGAGCAGATGCCAGCCAACCCGGCTGAGATAGAGGCCGCCATAGAGGAAGGGATACATTTGGACTTCCTCACTTCACCGGTGCGCATCATTGGGGAGGGGGGCAAGGTGGTGGGTATGGAATGCATCCGAAATGAACTGGGAGAGCCGGATGCCTCAGGCCGGCGACGCCCGGTTGCCGTAGAGGGATCGGAGTTTGTCATTGAGTGCGACGTTATTCTCCCGGCCATTGGCCAAGAGCCTGATCTCTCCTTTTTGCAGGAAGATCATGGATTCGAGATTAGCCGGTGGCATAGCTTTGTCGTGGACGAAAAAACGCTTGCAACCAATATTCCTGGGTTCTTTGCAGGCGGTGACGCAGTCACCGGGCCGGCGACAGTGGTGAAGGCGATCGCAGCCGGGCACCGGGCTGCCGTTTCCATAGACTGCTACCTTCAAGGAAAAGAGTACTCGGGTTACTGGTATCCCAAGCCGCACCTGCAGGTGGCTAAGCTGGAATTGACCGAAGATGACGAGAAGCTCGTGCGGCCGAAAATGGCGGAACTCCCCGCAGCTGAGCGAGCCGGCAATTTCGAGGAGGCGGAATTGGGGCTTGATGAACGTTCGGCCCTCTGCGAGGCACGACGCTGCCTGCGCTGTGATCTCTAAAAGACCAAAAAGGCGCCACACTTTACAACAGAGGGGGCCTTCCTCATTCGATCTCTCTAACAGCTACCTAACTTTCACCTTATCCTCCATCGCCATATACCCTTATCCCGAAGTCCTTAGGATGTTGCTGGTGCGGTTTACACCTTAGGGGCTGTGCCCCATTTGTCGTCCCGGCCGGGATCCAGAGTGACGTGATCTTTCCCCATTCTTCTGGATTCCGGGTCTCGCCCAACCCCTATCAAACCTGCCCCCGTGAAAACAGGGGTGTGGGGCAGGCCGCGTATTGATTAGTGGACGCACTTACGGGGCTCGCCCGGAATGACACTTTTGTAGAATGCTGTAAAGTATCTCGTAGGGCGAGGCTCACTAGCATTTTTTTGTGATATTGTCTTTCAGGACCAGGCCATTACTCCAGATTGCGGAACAAATGATGCTGAGCTCGCATATCTAAATAATTTTGTTGTGATTCAAGGGTCGATGGTTTATATTCCTTTGCTTTAAAACAAGCCATCATAGCTGCTGCCGGAACACCCGGCCTTGCGAAAGTAAGAAGGAGGAGAGTTATGGATTTTTCATTGAGCGATGAACTGCAGATGCTGCGGGAAATGGCGCGCGACTTTGCCACGGAGAAGATCGCACCTTTTGCGGACGAATGGGATGAAAAACACTATTTCCCTTACGAAGAGGTGATCAAACCCATGGGCGAACTGGGTGTTTTTGGAACGGTCATTCCTGAAGAGTATGGGGGCAATGGCATGGGCTGGTTGGCTGCCATGATACTCACAGAAGAGATTGCCAGGGCCTCCAGCTCTATCAGGGTGCAGGTAAACATGTTAGCGCTGGGCTGTGCGTTTACCATATTTCGATACGGATCAGAGGAACTAAAGAAAAAGTACATCCCTAAACTTGTAAATGCTGAATACTTGGGCGGTTTCGCCATCACAGAACCGAATGCAGGTTCTGACGTGATGGCCATGAAATCCACAGCGGCTGACAAAGGAGATCACTGGCTTCTCAACGGAACCAAGACATGGATCTCAAACGCGACCATCGCGGATGTGCTCATCTACTATGCCTATACGGATAGGGAGGCAAGAGGCAGGGGTTTGTCTGCCTTTGTTATAGAGCCCAAGAACTTCAATGGCATCACCACCACAGACCTGGATAAAATGGGCTCCCGTTCTTCCCCCACGGGAGAAGTCATTCTGGAAGACACTAAGGTCCCTAAAGAAAACATATTGGGAAACCCTGGTGACGGTGCAAAAATTGTCTTTGGATCCCTCAATCAGACACGTCTTTCAGCGGCTGCGGGTGGCATTGGCGTCGCCCACGCATGCCTGGACGCCGTCACATCCTATTCGCAAGAAAGGGAACAATTCGGCAAACCCATTGGTGAGTTTCAGATGAACCAGGATTTGGTCGCTCAAATCGCGGCGGAACTTGAGGCGGCACGCCTCGTGGTCTACAAGGCGGCATGGCAAAAGGACCAGGGGCAACTGGGCAACACCCTGGAAGTGGCCCATGCCAAGTATCTGGCAGGGGAAGTGGCGGTGAAGGCCTCGCAAGTGGCTATGAAGATCCTGGGAGCCTATGGATATTCTACGGAGTACCCTGTTGCCAGGTACTATCGGGATGCCCCCACTTATCAGATGGTAGAGGGCTCCTCAAACATCTGTAAATGGATTATTGCCCTTGATCAGCTGGGTATCAGAAAAGCAAACCGGTAATAAAATCGCGCAGCGATTTTATAAAGGAGGGAAAAATGAGACCCTATTTTGAAGAAATGACCCCCATCGGGAGACCTCTCACCGACAAACAGAAGGAGGACACAAAGGAGAATCTTGCCCAGATCATGTCGGTAGAAAAAGAGGTGGCTGAAGCCATAGAAGCGGTGAAAAATGCAGGGATACCGGTCGAGATCGTCAAGAAAAGAGGACAATTAACTGTCTGGGAAAGGATAGAATATCTCATTGATCCGGGAACCTGGTGCCCCCTTCACACGTTATACGACCCCCAGTTTAACGAGGAGGGAACAACGGGTGTGATTGATGGGCTCGCCAAGATCAACGGCAAATGGGCTGTGGTGATCGGTTTTGATAACAAGGTGATGGCCGGGGCCTGGATTGCGGGGCAGGCAGATAACCAACTCAGGGTCACTGACATGGCAAAAAGGCTTCATGTGCCTCTTGTGTGGATCGTTAATTGCAGCGGCGTGAAATTGACAGAGCAACAGGAGGTCTATGCCAATAGAAGGGGAAATGGGACCACCTTTTTCCGTCATGCTGAACTGGAAAAACTGGGTGTCCCCATTTTGGCTGGCATATATGGAACAAACCCCGCCGGTGGCGGATATCAGGGGATTAGCCCTACCATCCTTTTGGCCCACAAGGACGCCAACATCGCCGTTGGAGGCGGTGGCATTGTAAGTGGCATGAGCCCTAAAGGGTATTTTGATGAGGAAGGGGCGGAACAGCTTATTGAAGCCACGCGCCACTTCAAGCAGGTGCCGCCCGGGAGCGTTCCCATCCACCTTAATGAAACGGGGTTTTTCAAGGAGGTCTATGACACAGAGGAGGGTGTCCTGGACGCATTGAAAAAATATATGGATATGGTGCCTGCTTACGACCCTCACTTCTTCCGGGTGGATGTCCCCAAAGAACCCAAGTTTCCAGGGGAAGACATTAACCACATCGTCGCCTTTAACCAGAAGAGGAGCTACAACTTTGACGAGATGCTCGCTAGGCTTTTCGACAACAGCGAACATATGGAATTCAGGCCTGATTATGGCCCTGAAGTCTATACGGGACTGGCCAAGATTGATGGCTTTTTGATGGGCTTTATCGGCAATCGCCAGGGATTTCTGGGCCAGAACTATCCCGAGTACGCACCCTACCCTGGCATTGGGGGAAAGCTCTACCGCCAGGGATTGATCAAGTTGAATGAATTCGTCACCCTTTGCGGTCGAGACCGGGTTCCTATCGTCTGGTTTCAGGACACGACCGGCATCGATGTGGGAGACATTGCGGAAAAGGCGGAACTGCTGGGCCTGGGACAGTCTCTCATATACTCTATTGAACAGACTGATGTCCCTATGATCTGTATAGTACTAAGAAAGGGGACTGCAGCGGCCCATTACATCATGGGAGGGCCCACAGCGAATAACCACAATGCATTTACACTTGGGACCCCCACCACGGAGATTTATGTGATGCATGGGGAGACAGCGGCTGCGGCCTCATTTGCTCGAAGACTGGTTAAGGAGAAGGATGCAGATCGAACCCTCGGACCGGTTATCGACAAGATGAATGAACTGGCGCAGCAGTACTATGATAATTCCAGGCCCATATACTGTGCCAACAGGGGTTTCGTGGACGAGATCGTCTCTCTCCCAGACATGAGGAAATATATTGTCGCCTTTGCGGGCTGTTGCTATCAAAACCCCATATCCATCTGCCCACAAAACCACATGATGATTCCGAGAATCATTAAGGGTTAAAACGAAAAAGGGGTTAGCTCCTCTGGAAGCTAACCCCTTTTCAATTCTCACTCAACTTCACATCTTGTCCTCATCTCGCTTCACTTTTTCTAAACGCTCATGAAGCAGTGCGTTCTCTATGGCAATGGCCGCTGGGCTGCTTAGCGCCGTGAGGAGAGAAAGGTCCTCTCGTCGAAATCCGTATGGCTTTTGAAGGGAGTCCACATAAATAACGCCTCTGATCTCTGCCTTACTGATTAGAGGGACACACATGACCGAACCGATTTCTACCAGCTCCAGGGTTTCCGCCACCTCTGATACATCTTCAGCCTGGGCGTCAGGGATCATTACGGGTTTCCCCGTCTCTAAGACGCGCTCCACCACGGCCTCGCTATACCTCATCCTGTTATCGGTGAGACCTTCCTTGTTTCTTATTATGACTTTCTTCGTCTCTCCTGTATTAGAATTGACCAGGATGATGGCTCCCCTATCGATCCTCTTTAGAAGATCGAAAATATACGCAAGTATCTTTTCCAGTATGTCATTGATATCCAATGTTTGACCCAAAACATGGGAGACCTTATAGATCAACTCCATATTACGTTTTGCGGTCATGGGCCTGTCTTTTTGCGCCTCACCCACCTTTTCACTAAGTTCCTTGGAAAGTTGGAGGGAATCCAGAAAAGCGAGGATGTATTCAGTGCACCCTTCTCCCACACAGAGTACGCTCATGCCAATGGAGATGGGAAGCCCTTGTTTCACTTCCAGTTCCTTGCCAGGTTTTATGGGTTCACCATCAACGAAGGTCCCGTTTTCGCTCATCAAGTCTTTGAGGAAGAACTTGCTGTCTCGCCTGGATATTTCCAAATGCTTGCGAGAGACAAATCTGTCCTTCATTTGAATGTGGTTTTCATGGGACCGGCCAATGGTGGTCGTTTCGTCTTTGAGCTCGAAAGACTCTCCTTTGTTGGGTCCCTCCAGAATATAGAGCTTTGTCATGGCTTCTTATTCTTCACCCCAAAACCTAAAAGTTTCAAAGGGTTATACTACCACAAAAGAATCGATAGATCAATCTTTGAGAAGATCGGGGACAGACCTGCCCGCGATTTTCTTAGGTCCTAATTCTGGCCCCTTTCTGTAATGCCTCTCCATCAATGGCAAAGAGGGCATCGAGCAGAGCCACCTGGAAGCTACCTGGTGCTTTGGCATTTTCTGCCCCCTTTTCACCTGCAAGCCCAAAGTAGGCCAATGCCGTGGAGGCGGCTTCCACGGAATCGGAATCCACAGTCAGAAATGCGCCAATAAGGACCGTGGCTGTACAGCCCGTACCGGTCACGTATCCCATAAGTTCATGTCCATTGTAGACCATGTAAACCCGTACGCCATCAGTGAGCAGATCCACTTCCCCGGTAATAGCCAAAGTGGTATCCAATTCTCTGGCCAAAACGATAGCGGCATCCGCTGCTTCATCCACGCTATGAATAGCGTCCACCCCTTTGGTTCGGGAGCCCTCGTGTGCCAGGGAAAGCACCTCAGAAGCGTTCCCTCGAACCACGTTGATTGAAAGGTTATCGATGAGCCTTTTAGCGGCCTCGGTACGGAGGCTCGTGGCCCCTGAACCCACCGGATCCAGGATAATGGGCACATTCAGTTCATTGGCGCGCTTTCCTGCTGTTAACATGGAATCGATCCAGTAGGGGGTAAGGGTCCCGATGTTCAATACCAAAGCCCCTGCTAGGGATACCATCTCTTGTACTTCCTCTTGCGCGTGGGCCATCACAGGTGAAGCACCGCATGCCAGCAGTGCGTTGGCCGTGCTGTTCATGACCACATAATTGGTGATGTTGTGGATCAAAGGCTTTTTTCCCCGCATGCTCTTGAGATTTTCTGCTGCCTTTTTTGCCAATTTCTCATCAAACATACTCGCCTCCTCATTCGCTAAAGTGATCCCAGCCAGCTGGGGTAACTGTGCGTTCAGTGCCATCTGGCTGTATGAGCTTGATACCATGAGCCGCTTCAGTGATTCGGCCCACTTCAGTGACAGGAACCTTACTCACTGCGGCAACAGCAGAGCAAATCCCGTCCACATTATCAGCGGCACAGGTGATGATCAGCTCATAATCGTCACTCTCCTGCAAAACCAGGTCAAAAGGATCCCTGCCCATCTGGGCGGCAGCCCCTCTCAACATCTCTCTCACAGGTAGTTTTTCTAGAATTAGCGCGGCACCCACAGCGCTCTCCTTACAAATATGCCCCAAATCCCCAAGGAGTCCATCGCTCGTATCGATCATTGCCGTGGCATACCCTGATTGGGCAATCGCCTCTCCCTCCCGGGCCCTATGGGAGGGGGTATTATAGGTCCGCACCAGGGGATGCTTACTTAGATCCTCAGTGGGTTGCGCATTCAGTAGCAGATGCAATCCGGCAGCTGACTCGCCTGGATATCCTGTGACGAGGATCGCATCACCGGCCCTTGCACCGGAGCGCCGGGCCATCCTTCCTTGCTCCACTTCTCCTACCAATGTGATGTCTATAAACATGGCATGTTCCGTTTTTGTCACGTTACCACCGATAACAGACGCCTCAAATGGATTGAGTTCTGCGATGAATCCGCGATAGATAGCTTCCACATCTGCAACGGGTGTGTCGGACTTGAGTCCAAGGGAGACCAGGGCATACAAAGGTCGCCCTCCCATGGCACCGATATCACTGATGTTCAAGGCCATGGCACGCCGTCCCAAATCAAGCGGCATAATATGGTCTGGCAGGTAGTGGCGCCCCTCCACCATACAGTCACAGGTAATCAGGATCTCATAGCCTTCACGGGGACGGAAAGAGGCGGTATCATCCCCTATGCCTAAGGTGACACCAGGGGCTCTCAGGCCTTCCTTTTGAAGCAGTTCATGGATTCGGTCAATCAAGCCGAATTCTCCAATTTCGGATAGACTCTGAGACATGGTGACCTCCTTACCCGCGTTGTAACCGTATTGGCGGGCTTTTCAAACGCCTAGAGTATTACCCTGCGTTGGGTAGTGCCGTATGGAGGGCCCTAGTGGCCTGTTCCGGATCCTCTTGGCAGCAGACAGCCGAAATCACAGCAATGCCATGGGCGCCCGCCTCCATAACCTCAGCCGCATTCTCTGCACTCACACCGCCGATGGCAATGATGGGCAGAGGAATGCTCTTAACCACGCCTCTTAGAATGGAAATGCCGCTCACAGGTCCTGCGTCGTCCTTGGAGGTGGTTGGGTAGACAGGCCCGAATCCCACGTAGTCCGCTCCTTGTGAAAGGCATTTCCGAGCCTCCTCCATAGTGGCAGCGGATCCCCCTATGATCCGCCCTTTTCCGAGTAATTCCCGAGCAAGGGGAATTGGGAAATCATCTTGTCCCAGGTGGACACCGTCCGCCTCTGAGGCAATGGCCACATCCACTCGATCGTTCACGATGAAGGTGACGTCACGCTCTGCACACAACTGTTTCACATCCTTGGCAACCTGGATCATCTCACGCGTAGATCCACTCTTCTGACGGAATTGGATCGTATCAGCCCCCCCACGGATGGCCAATTTGGCCAGTTCCGCGTGAGAGAAGCGGTTTTGCAGCACAATATCCGTAAGGATATGCAGTTGGCCAATCTGTTTCATGGTTCCCTCCTGAGGGTAAGAGAAGGAAGTTGAGGCTGGTCTCTTTTTTCCATGATAGATCTCTTTGGCCCTGATTTCAAACGACGGAAAAAAGCTGATCATAAGAGTTAATGATCATTTAAAAGGGGGTTGTCAAGTCTTTAGTGATTATCCAAACCCACCATCTAACTCACCTATCATTACTAATATCAGCAGGTTTTGGGGGATTCCTGATCACCGGGAAAGCATTCGTTGTACAATTTGAGCTCGGTGAAACTGGGGACCCTTCAACGGGCTGGAAACTCCAGGGGCTGCGCGGACAAATCCCGTGTCGGCGGGGAGATGATACCTTGATGGGGGATCAGGGGAAATCTCACCCATTGCTGCTGAAAGAAGCTTTTTGATCATGAAAAATCTGCTTGACAGATCGATCTCCTATTTTATATAAAACAGAGCATGCGCTCGCAGACTGAAAATAGGATGAAGCATAGGTTAAATAGTTGGTGGTGGCTCAGCTCCTTGAGGAGGTGAGTCCGCTGAGACCAGCATAAGCGTATAGAAAAAACCGTGGGCTCGCTTCTTGAGACCCGCGGTTTTTTGTTTGGTATGATTGAGAAAGGCCGTGGGGCGACGAATCCACGGCCTTTCTTATTTAAGACGCCTAAATATCTTCAAAAAAGGAGGAAGATGAGATGATAAAGGACGCGATAGCAAAAGTGGTCAGGGGGCAGGATCTAACAGAAGAGGAGATGTTGGAGGCCATGGATGAAATTCTGACGGGTCAGGCCACATCCGCCCAGATCGGGTCATTGATCACAGCCCTCAGGGTAAAGGGAGAGACTGTGGACGAGATCACTGGTGCGGCAAGGGCAATGAGGGGGCGGGCAACGAAAATACAGCTTAATAATCATTTGGTGAACATTGATCGGGATGAAATAAATATTGAAGATGAAACCATCCTGGACACCTGTGGCACTGGCGGAGATGGGACCAATACCTTTAATGTATCCACTGCTACCGCATTCGTTGTGGCTGGAGGCGGTATTAAGGTGGCCAAGCATGGCCAGCGGGCTGTTACCAGCCATTGCGGCAGCGCCGATGTGCTCAGAGCCTTGGGACTGAAACTGGACATCAACCATGCCAATGCCACGCAATGTATGGATGATTTGGGAATAGCATTTCTATATGCACCCCTATTTTATGGCGCGATGAAGTATCCTGCCCTTCCCAGACAGGAGATTGGCATCCGTACTATTTTTAATCTGCTCGGTCCCTTGAGCAATCCAGCAGGGGCCACGGCTCAGGTCATGGGGGTCTACGATCCTGACTTGACCATAAAGATGGCCCAGGTGCTTGAAAGGCTCGGAACAAGAGAGGCCTTTGTGGTCTGTGGCGAGGGTACCTTTGACGAAATAAGCATTTGCGGCTCAACCAGGGTATCCCATCTCAAAGAGGGTAAAATAGATACCTTTCACATAACCCCTGAGGAATATGGGTTCAAGAGAGCTAAGCCGGAGGAGATAGAAGGAGGGAACGCCACGGAGAATGCCCGTATTATCAGAGAGATATTGGAAGGTGGGAAGGGACCAAAACGGAATATGGTTCTGTTGAACGCAGCCGCTGCCTTTGTCGCGGCAGGTCTTGATGAGGACTTTGAAGGGGGTTTGGGAAAGGCATGTGAGTCTATAGATTCTGGGCAGGCCAAGCAGAAGCTTGAGGATGTGATCTCTTTTACACAACGATGTGGCTATCTTGTACGCAAGGAGCTTTAGTCTGTTTGCAAAAATCCCTTTCTGTCGAGACTTTGCCGCACTTCCAAACAACTGTCATTCCGGGCGAGCCTAACATTTTTGGCGAGACCCGCAATCCAGGAAACCGATGGGAAATCAAACTATTCTGGATCCCGGCTCGCATCCCGCTCTGCGGGACTTGGCCGGGATGACGGATTTCGACCCTGTTTCATGACGGAGTGACGCTTATGCGACCGTATCCTCGGGCACATATTTCTTCAGGTGGGACAACTCCGATGGCCATTTATTTGGGTCTGGTTCTGTCAAAAAGATTTTCACGTGTTTTTCCTGGAGGTTCTCGAATTCCTCTTGTGGAATAACACCCTCTGCTATCATGTTGAATCTAGATTTGATGATTTTTGGTGAAGACTTCCTTTCTTGATCCACCCTCGCCCTCTTCTTTTCTCAGTCCATAAGATACGCATAAAAATAACAAAGCCCCACCTCTCTAGGGAGAAATGGGGTCTTCATATTCGACGCATGGCATCCTCTTCTTTGAGGTTAGCGGATGGCCTCCAAATCCTGGCACAGCCTAACACAAAATTTGGATTGCGGTCAAGGGCAAGACCTACCCATTGATATCGCGTTTTTTTACCCCGCTCACGTTCAGAAGTTGTTCCAGCACTTCGTATGGCTGAGCGCCCACCACGAATCGCTGATCCAAGAGAAAGGTGGGAACGGCTGTGACGCCCATGCTCCTGGAGCGTGACCAATCCGAATCAACGGCCTCCTTAAAGCCCCTTGCCTCAAGCACCTCCTTGGCCTCATCGCCTGAGAGATCCACTGATCTGGCCACTTCTACCAGTTCCTGAATTTTGCCGATGTTCCTCCCTTC
>JASFIT010000043.1:0-17676 GCA_050122535.1 Desulfobacteraceae bacterium
GAAAGAATCTTCAATGTCCCTCATGACCACTTCTAAACCAATCTGAGCTGCGACCTGAGCAATCCCATTACCCATCACTCCCGCACCAAGAACGCCCAACTTCTTAATCTCCATCTCTCCCTCCTTTCTCAGCTTTATGAATAATGTGGTTCTCTTTCAATGAGCACGTCTCGGCGTCTAGACGGACTCAACGCGGTCAATTTCTGGCACATTTTGCTTCAAAATCTTCTCAATACCCATTTTGAGCGTCATTTGCGACATGGGACAGCCGCCGCAAGCCCCCGTCAACCTGAGTTTGACCACACCATTCTCATCCACCTCTACAAACTCAACATCGCCCCCATCGGCCTGCAGCGATGGCCTCACTTTGTTGAGCGCATCCTCGATTTTCTCTCTTAACATGATACATACCTCCATTTCTTATTAACGTGATTTGTATTAACATAACATCAATAATTTCAAAATCAATATCATTAGTATTTATTCATTATTTTTAGCAACTTAAACTTAATGCTACATACCAACACCTATCTGAAAGCCTCATGGACCCTCTGATCCAGGTACGAGGAAAGACCGTCTGAATTTTCTGGTGACCATCCCAGGCCTTTTTGCCAAACCTCATCGCTTTCCATGCAGAGGTAGATCCCCAGTCCCCCGTGCCACTTCTTTAGCATGTCCCCCAAAAAACGATACATTTCTATGCGTATGGGCTTGAAATAACGCATTTTGCCATCTTTTCCAGGCACGAATTCCCCATCCAGGATGTGGGTCCTGGGATGACGCTTTCTGATAATACCCTTTAAGAGAGGCATATATCTGAGGCAACCCAAGCTCGTCCAGATGATCCCTTTTGGGTCGATATACCTGTCCATCATCTCCAAGGTCCTCATGTACCCCTCTTCCCAACCCGCATATTCGATCAGGGGATCGAAATGGAAACCCAGCGCAAAGCCCTCCTTCTGACAGCTGCGGGCCGCCAGAAGCCTTTTCTTGATGGAGGGTGCACGCTGCTCTTCCCTTGAGGCCACACCCGGGCTATTCAAAGACCAGGAAACAATAATTCCATCCCTCCATTTGGAAGAAAGCAGTTCTTGTATCTGGTCTGTCTTGGTTTTCACTTCCAGCACAGCATTTTTCTTGCCTGCAAAAAAGGGAAAAAGGATCTCGGCCCAGCCTGTGATGGGCTCAAGGGCGAGACTGTCTGTAAACTCACCCGTACCTATTCTAAAGATCTTCTCAGGGTTTTTGTCTATGAGCTCGCCGATCTGTTCAAGCTTGTTCTCCAGATTCACGAAGATTCTGAGTGAGGGTCGATTGAGATATGCCTGGAGAATACAGTAACTGCAATCTAAGGGGCAGTTTGTTCCCACATGAAGGATCTGATATCCACAGCAAATATAACCACTTGTCCCAGGACATGGCTTCAGGAACTCCCCTTGAAAAGAGAGCAGTCTAAGGGTCTCCTTTTCCATATCCAAGGATGCGGGCCCTTCCCTGCTTTCGTCATCGGGTCTCACCTCTTCAACGGGAAGACCTTGAAGCTTGTTAAGGATCCTAGAGCTCTGCGGGTAATCCCGCGCACCCGCCTCCACGTGTACTCTCTTGATATGAGGAACGGATCTCACACTTCATCCTCTTCCCAGGGATCGCCAAGGGATTCGAGGCCCTTGACTTTCCCTAGCGCATCGATTTTTTCCCTTAATTTCTTGCCGTTCTTGAAAAGTATCTCAAGTCGGTAATCCGGATCCTCGAAAAAAGGAGGATGATAGATTCTGACCCCCTCGGGTAACCCCAGGTCTGCTGTCTTTTCTCGAAAGACGTCTTCAGAATGGGTTAATAAAGGAAAACGTCTGGATCTTAAAAAATTAAGTAATAATTTAGATTTTTGAGGATTATTTAGCTTTGTATCATTCAATATATCCAATATTTCCTTTTCGCCCAGAAAACTAGAAATCTTCTTTTGCTCTCTCATGGAAATGTCTGCTGTATATGCAATGAATTGGCTTTGTTGATTTGCGTTTAACCTCATGCCTACAATCCAGTCAAGAAGCGTGGCGCGGGATTCAGCATCCATGTCCACAAAGGCCTTGGCTGTCTGAAAAGAGATACGAGCATGCACAAGGGATTCCTTTATGGGTCGGTCCAGTTTTTCAAGCCCCAAAAAAATCTCTAAAGTGGGTCCATGGCACGGAAGATCCAACAGGGGCATAAAGTCTTTCATGATCTCTTCTCTTGAAACATGCTGGCCAAGGCGGTTAAGAATCATCCCCTTTTCCACCGCATTGAACGGCCTGGTTGTAAGGTTGTCGTGTAGGTTAAGCAGAAGAAGATCCAGAGGGGAAAACCCCGCACGAGAAAGGTCTCTACAAGGGATTTGTTTCCACTGAAGGTGTTTCAAGGCAAGAATTCGCCTGTAACCGGCCACCACTTCCACCCTACCCTCTCCGTCTTTAGTCACGATGGGGCTGTTAACCAGACCAAACGTGTCAACAGAGTGGATCAATGGCTTCAAGTCAAAGCCAAAACTCATGCAATAGGGCCCAGGATTCTCGTTGATTTGGTTCACTTCAACAAGGACGGAATCCTGTTTTGTCATTTCATGCACATCCATGCAAAATAGGCCTCAGATTGGGGTTTTTTTGAACATAACACCTAACCCGTTCTGCTGTAAATAGGATCCCGTGAAACATGGCCTTGAAAGCAAATGGGAAATGGGATAATGAGTGATGCTATGGCAACATCTCCAACTTCTTTCAATCGAAAATCGACAATCGGAGATCACAAATGCTCCTCAAGTCCACTATAGGGGGTATCCTATGGGCGTAAGAGAGATACAGGCAGAAGCAATCACAAAAACCATTAAGCAACTCTGTATTGAGGCGAATACCCTTCTGGGGGATGACGTGATCCAGGCCATTGAAAAAGGGTATGAAAAGGAGGAATCTCCCGTGGGGAAGGATATTCTGGGCCAGCTTCTGAAGAATGCACAGATCGCCAAGGAGGAAGGCCTTCCTTTATGCCAGGATACGGGTCTGGCCGTCGTGTTCGTGGAAATGGGACAGAATGTGCATGTGGTAGGTGGGGATTTGAACGAAGCGATCCATGAGGGGGTCCGTCAAGGATACAAAGAGGGCTATCTTCGCGCCTCATCGCTCGATCCCTTGACCAGACAGAATTTCGGGGATAATACACCAGCCATCATTCATGTGGAGATAACGCCAGGCGATAAGATGAAACTGGCGCTGGCTCCAAAGGGGTTTGGCAGTGAAAATATGAGTCGTGTGGTCCTATTCCCCCCTGCCGTGGGGATAGAGGGTGTAAAGAATTTCATCGTGCAGCGGGTGGAGGAAGCGGGTCCCAATCCTTGCCCGCCTCTTGTTGTGGGTGTGGGGATAGGAGGGACTTTGGAGAAGGCGGCACTTGTGGCCAAGAAGTCGCTCCTCCGCCCCGTGGGCCAGAACCACCCAGATCCCCACATTGCGAAACTGGAAGAGGAAATCCTGGGGGAAATTAATAATCTTGGTATTGGTCCGCAGGGCTTGGGAGGCAGAGTGACGGCCCTGGCCGTGCACATCGAGACCTATCCCACCCATATAGGGAGTCTGCCAGTGGCTGTAAATATCCAGTGCCATTGCGACCGCCACAAGGAAGCGGTTCTCTAAAACTTCCTAATTTGATCCGGGGATGGCAATTTTCTCAAAGGGGATATCTATGAGCTCCCCTACTCAAGCGTCTGAGAGGTTTTTAATCGTTGATATTTAAGCCTGAGGGAGAGAGATCATGAAGGAGGCAATTTCCATAGAAACACCCCTTACTAATGAGGTTGTGGAAAAGCTCAAAATGGGGGACAGGGTATTGATAAATGGATATCTTTATTCAGCTCGAGATGCCGCGCACAAGCGCCTCGTGGAACTGCTGGAAAAAGGAGAAGAGCTCCCCTTTGACATATCCGGGCAGGTTATTTACTACGTGGGACCCACGCCCCCCAAACCAGGGATGCCAATAGGCGCAGCCGGACCCACTACGGCCTATAGAATGGATTCCTATGCCCCCATTCTCATAGAAAAAGGCCTAAAAGGCATGATAGGCAAAGGAATCCGGGGCGAAAAAGTGATAAATGCGATGAAAAAACACAAGGCTGTATATTTTGGCGCGACAGGCGGCGCAGGCGCGCTCATATCAAAGACTATAAAAGAGGCTGAAGTGGTCGCTTATGAAGATCTGGGAACTGAGGCCATAAGGAGAATGCGAGTCAACGACTTCCCCGCCATCGTCGTGAACGATATATACGGCAATGACCTTTATCAGGAAGGCAAAGCGAAATACCAGAAAACCTAATCCTTGAACTTACCCTCCTTGGCCAGGGCAATATAATGGGCCACATCGATTTCTTTTGGGCACACAAAGGAACAGGCCTTTGAGGTGTGGCAACGGTAGATGCCTTCCTCACTGTAGAGTATATCCAATCTTTCCTTCTTGGCCTCCTCCCTCGGATCCATCAACCGCACGATGCTGGACATGACCGCATTAGGTCCCAAGAAGCCTCTGTGGTTGCTGATGCAGACGGTGGCACAGCAGAAACAATTGATGCAACGGGTCGCATCCACATATCGCTCTAAGGCTCTCGGGGACACCTGATATTCATAACCTTTGTTGGCGTTTTCTGCGGGTTGTATGATATAGGGCTTGACTCTGTGAACCCTCTCGTAGGCCATCTCTAAATCCACAACAAGGTCGCGGACAACGGGGGCCACTGTAATGGGCTCCACTCTAAATTCCGTCGTTCCAAAGGTGGCCACAGCGTTCTCCACGAGAAGTTCGCATGCGAGTAAGGGTTTCCCATTCACCATGACCGAACAGGTCCCGCATTGCGCATGTTCGCAAGAGGAGTTCCAGGCGAGGGTTGGATCCATTTCATTGTTGATTTTTCGAAACACATCCGTGAATCGGAGGATCCTACCAGCCTCCAATTCATAATCCTGTAACCATGACCGCTTGGTATCCGGATCATAACGCTTAATCTTCAATCTTATTTTGTAGCTTTCTTTCATAACCTTGCTCTTCTCATCAGCCTCAATATTTCCTTTCAATCATCCCAAATCTCTCGTAATGCTCTCCTTTGGCCTCGTACAGACTCATGTCGATGCCGCGTTTGTCGAAATTGACTTCCCCGAACGCCTTCACAGATGCCAGGGTATGATAGTCAAATTCATCCGTTCTCTCTGGGAAATCTTCACGATAGTGCCCACCTCTCGACTCTCTTCTATTGAGCGCGGCCTGGGCCGTGACCATGGAGATGTTCAGCAGATTATCCAATTCCCAGCGCTGGATGAGCTCCTGATTCATTGTCAGTGTCCGGCTTGATAGAGGGACTTGATCCGCGCGTTCTTTAAGGGCCTTGAGCCCCTCGATGGCTTCATGGAGTCCAGATTCTGTGCGAAATACCCCCACCTTCTCTGTCATGAGCGACTGCATTTCCTTCCGAATTCCTCCAAAATTATCTTTCCCCTCTCCCTCCATAAACGCTGAAAACTGCGAGAAGCTCATCTCACCTGTTTCGGATGGCGGCTCCACATCTGCATCTTCGAGATACTCGATCGCCCTTTCTCCTGCGAACTTCCCCATGGTGATGAGTTCCAAAAGGGAGTTAGTGCCAAGCCGATTGAAACCGTGAAAACTGGCTGCTGCACACTCACCCACAGCAAAGAGGCCAGGAATCGCGCCATCGGAACCCTTTACCACTTCCCCGAATTCATTGGTGGGTATCCCCCCCATCTGATAGTGGTTGCTGGGACGGACCGGGCAGAGTGCTTTTTTTGGATCTAAATTGACGAACTTCCTGAAAAAACTGGTGACCTCCGGAATTTGAACATCATGAATATACTCAGACAGATGCCGCAAATCTATCCACACATGCTCCAATTTGTGATCAGGATTCAGGGCCCCCCTGCCCTCTCGAATTTCGGTCTCCATGGCCCTAGCCACCAGATCTCGAGGCGCCAACTCCTTCATCTTGGGCGCATAGCGTTCCATGAACGCCTCCAAATCTTTATTGCGTAAAATTCCCCCCACAGATCTCAAGGTCTCGCTGGCCAGGATCCCTGGTCCCACGATGCCCGTAGGGTGGAATTGAATGGCTTCGGGATCCATGATGGGCAGGCCCGCTTTGAGAATAATGGCCAGACCATCTCCGGTGTTCTGTCGACAATTGGTGGTGACCTTGAAAAGCTGGCCATTCCCCCCCGTGGCCAGGACCGTTACCTTTGATAGAACAGCTACAAACTCTCCCTCTTTCTGCCTGAAGATAACAGCCCCCACACATCTGTCACCCTTGAAAAGGAGTTCTGTGGCAATGGCCTGGCTCAGAAAGGATATGTCTCCCTTCAACGCCTCCCCCCAAACGGTGTCCATGATGCCCTTACCGGTTCGATCCGCCTCAAATACAGCGCGGAAAGCGGAGGCCTCGCCAAAGCCTATTGTGTGACCACCAAAGGTCCTTTTGCCCACCCTCCCCTCTTGGTCCCGACTGAAATGCATGCCATGGTTTTCCAGCCAGACAACCTGATCCCACGCGGACTCCACAATCTTCTTGATCACATTTTGGTCGGCACTGCAGTCCGAGCCCTTCCAGGTGTCAAACATGTGATAAAGGGGTTTATCTATAGGATCCCTCGGATCCACTGCGGCCAACCCGCCCTGGGCCGTATTCGTATGGGACTTCTGGGGATGTCCCACCTTAGTCACAGCAACAACACGTGCCTCTGGTCTTTTTTCAAAAATCTCTGCCGCACATCGCAGACCAGCACCACCTGCCCCAATGATCAACACATCGCAGTTGACGCTTGACGCGATCTGAAAGCTGTTCCTCATCCTGAGATTTCCCTCTGCTTAAATGGAGCGGATCATGGTCACGCCAACCCAGCTAGAGACCAGCATGAGCAAAGTGACCAGCAAGGCTAAGCCCCTTCGGAGGGTTCGAGAAGAGAGATAGTCACTCACCAATGACCATATGCCGTAACCAGCGTGGTAAAGGGTTCCTGCAAGCAACAGTAGGTACACCGCCTGAATAAAGTGTTTTTGCATCCCCAACATCGCCATACCTGTCTCCTCACTCCCGACAGGAGCAAGATGCATGAACAGTATGTAAGCGGGTATCATGACCAACAGGAAGGTGGCGCTGATTCTTTGAAGCCTCCAGAAGATAGAGTGACCACCCCGCCAAATCCGCGCACCAACGCCATAGGAGAGGATTGCTGCACCTGCAATCATCACCAACCAGAAGATAAAGGGGGATGCGCTTTGATTGCCCATGAGCATAATTAACCCAAGGACGGCTAAATAAATAACGCCCAGCCCTGTCATCCAGCGAAGCATGCTTTCCTCAGCCCGATTCCCATAGATTTCATAAAGGATGAGCCTTCCCCCATTAAAGGCGTGAAAGATGATAGGGACAGCCAGAATCCATTGGGAAAGAGCTGCGATCAGCGATCCCAAGCCTTGCGCTCCCATTTCATGAGCACCCGTCTCATAGGGAGAGGAAAAGAAATACATATGAATCCAGACAAAGATCACCAGGAGTATTCCTGTGATCCGATGGCACCAGGCTAGGATGAAGTGCCATCCCCTTGTCCTGGCATAAAAGGATATTTTTGGAAATTTTTCGAGCATTGAGATCATGTTTGCCTGGAAAGCCATGGTCGCTCAGCCCTTGTCCTCGTAGAGTTTCCTAATGGTTATGGCCTTGGGCGTGCAAGCCTGTATGCACAGGTCACACAGGGTACACTCGTCCTCATTGCTCTCAATAACAGAAGGATCATCCCCCTCCTTACCAAAGATGTTCACAGGACAGACCTTGACACATCCACCGCATTCAGCAATGCCCACACATGTTGAAAAATCAATTTCAACCTTGATGAATTCACCCATGACGGAGCACCTTTTTCCCATGGAGTAATGGAGTGATGGAGTACTGGAGTATTGAAGTAGTGGTTAAGAACTGAGAAAAGAATATGTCCGTTTCCAGAAAACCATTGCTCCAGTACTCCGCTACTCCACTACTCCATGTCAATTAGGTTTTTATCATTTTTGCTAATCCCAATGTCCTTCTCGCCCGTTCCACCACGGGATAATCAATGAACTTGCCATCCAGTTGAATAGCGGCCACATCGCGTGCCTCTGCCTCTTGAGAGGCTTGAATCACTTCTTCTGCATAAAGAATTTCTTCATGAAGGGTCCAAATGGGCTCATATCATGCCTCGTTTCGCAGCTCTTGCTCGATACGTTCCAAAAAGCTTCTCATGTATTTGAGTCGCGATTTACCCAGTTCCTCAGCTTGCTCGGTATGAAATGTGCCTTCCACTTTGTCTAGGATGGACCTGAGATATGCTGGGAAATCACTGATCTTTCCGCTGAAGGAACCATCATGGAGTCCCCGCACGACAGCCCGAAGTGTTCCAATGGCGCCAATGTATTCCAACGCATCCGCGTCCTGTCCCACTTTCGCTTCGGTGGTTTGGGGTTCTGGGCCTCCGTAGCGGCTGTGGGCCTCCAACACATGGAGGGTCGCATCTATTTTTTCCTCCGGAAACCCTGAATCCCGCAAGATCTCTGTGGCCCGGGTGCGTCCCGCCACGTAATGCTTTTTCCGGTTGATCACCACACCCACATCGTGAAGAAGGGCCCCTGGAATCAGGACTTCCATATCGGCATCTGCCGCGGGCCCAAGTTCTTGACACCAACGGGTCATTCTCTCCACATGGTCGGTGCTGGCAACGGGCTCCTCGTCCAGATCCGCCTTCACGTGTTGCCATATCCTCTGTTCTATTTGGTTAAGTTCCATATTTGGTCCCCTCAAAGCAGATCCCTTAGAGTCGGCACAATATCTGAAAAGGATTCGGCGACTTGGATTCCCGCCTTCTTGAAGCGCTCAATCTTGCCTTTGGCACTTCCCCTTTCACCCTCCACGATTGTGGCCGCATGCCCGAATCTGACCCCAGGCATGCTATCCACAAAGCGGCCTGCGATAAAAGCGACGATGGGGATGGACATCTCTTTTGTATTTACGAGCTCGGCAAGATTTTCCTCGATAACGCCGCCAGGTTCACAAAACAGGACCACGGCCTTTGTATCCGGGTCTTCGTTGAACAAAGGGATCAAATCCAGGAAATTGGATCCCACGACGGGGTCTCCGCCAACGCCTACGCAGGTGCTCTGCCCGATCCCGTGGGTAGTAAGTAAATTGGCAATTTCCGTGGTCATTCCCCCACTTCGCGAGGCAATGCCAACGGATCCAGGCATATATGCCTTTTTCACGTCCTCCACTGGCCCCCCTGCCATTCCAAGCTTCACCGTATGCGGCGAGATCAGCCCCAGCGTATTGGGTCCTATCACGCGGGCCCCTTGTTCTGTGGCCGCCTCCAAAAGCTCTATCACATCTTTTCTGGGGACCCGTTCGGTGATAATGACCAGGAGTTTAATGCCATTATCAAGGGCCTCCAAGGCGGCCCCCTTTACCATACCAGGAGGAACGGAAATCACCGATGTGTCGGCAGGATTTTCTCTGAGAGCCCCTCGAACCGTATCATATACCGGTACGCCGTGAACCTGCTGTCCTTGCTTTCCAGGGGTCACACCAGCCACCACCCTGGTCCCATAATCCATCATATCCTTTGTGAAAGAAGCTGCCTCGCGTCCAGTGATCCCCTGGACAATCACCCGCACATTCTGATCTGCAAGAATAGACATCCCGTTTTCCTTTGCTTCACCGTTTCATTCTTTCGACCGCCATCTTGGCCGCTTCATCAATGGAGACTGTCCGATCACAATAGGGAACTCCATATTTGGACAAGATCTTGAAACCTTCCTCTTCCCATGCACCTGGGACCCTGAAAACGGCCACCGTCTCAGAGGGGACCTTTCCTGCCTCAAGAATTCCCTTCACAACCCCCCGAGCCACCATATCCACCCGGGTATTACTCACCACATTCATAATAATGGCGATCTTCTCCACATTGGGCTTTGAAAGGATGTGCTTGGTCAGCTCCTGTACCTTGAGCACAGAGGGATTGCCTCCAATTTCACAGTAATTGGCCGGGTTACCACCGTGCTGCTGAACGGCGTCAAAGGCGGTCAAGGAAGCACCACCGCCACCAATGATCAGCCCCAGGGTACCGTCAAATTCGATCATGCGACCCGCCACCCCCCGATGGTCCAGATTATCGATTTCAGTAGCCTTGCGCTCAAAATCCGTGCTGCTCCTACCTCCCACATATCGATCCAGATCCTTTTGTTTTTCCGCAACCTCCCCATGTCTAAACATGGCATCATCGTCAATCTCCAGGTGACAATCCAAGGCCAGCAGTTTCCCCTCATCAGTCAGTGCGATGGGATTTATCTCAGCAAGCGTGGCATCATAGTCCAGGAAGATATCGGCAAGGCATGACAAGACAGACCCCAAACCTATAAGCATTCTTCCAGAGATACCCGCATCAGAAATGATTTCTCTGGCACGATACTGGGGGAGTCTGCCACGCGCAGAAAAATATTCTCGTCTCACTTTTTCGGGCTGAGAGGCCGCCAGATCCTCTATGTCCACACCCCCTTCTTGAGAAAAGATGGCCAGAGGGGATTTGGCCACCGTGTCATAGGTGACGGCCGAGAAGAATTCCTGTTCTACTGCGATTTTTTCTTCCACAAGAATCTTTTTGGGCCTGTATCCCTTTACCTCCGTAGAAAGGAGATGTTCAATCCCCGACTTTGCCTCCTCCTGGCGTTCGGCCTCAATGATCCCGCCCGCCTTTCCCCTTCCACCCAATGGGATCTGGGCCTTTAGCACAACCGGACCATCCATTTGCAAGTCTTCGGACCGTGAGACCACTTGACCCATTGGCAGGGGGATACCATATTTTTTCAAAATCTCTTTTGACTCGTATTCCAGTAAACGCATTAATTGCCCCGCTATTTTCGGTTACGGACGAAACTCAGCCAAGAAGGTTGCTTACATCATCCATATCTTCCAACTGCATGACCCGTTTCACAATAGCCTCTGCGGTCGAGTCTGAAAGGAGGCCCTTGGTAAGGTCTCCGAATTTCTCAATAACATCTCGCTCCTCAAGGGGGTTTTCAGGATCCCCTTTTGGATAATCACTGCTTCCTTTCAGGCTTTTCCCGTCCCGGGTAATGATCTCCGCCCGAGCCGGCCACTTGCCCGGGTAATGCATGCTCAACTGGGGATCGCTACGGATTTCTACCCGCTCCATAATCTGAAGGAGATCCGGGTCTTCCAGACGCTTTTCAATGAAATCTCCCGTGTTCACGTGCCCATACCTCAAGGCAGTGGCTACGCAAAATGGCAAGCTAAATTTTGCCAGATAGGGCGTGGTAGGTTCCACGTCACCTAGCAAATCCAGTGCAGCCTGGTAGATGGAGACGTTAACCCGCTCTATCTCCTCCGTTGGCGTTGGATTGGTGTTGATGGCCTGTAAGACGGCCTCAATGGCTGAGTGAGTATGGCCGCATGAGGCATAGTACTTGAGGGAATTACGCTCGAACAGGAATTTCTTACCTAATCCCGCCAGACACTTCTCTTCGTCAAAATCTTTGGAAGTGGCTCGAAAGAACCCCTTCTCCCCTTCCAGAATCCTGCGGGCCCCTGTAAAGCCTTTTTGGGCCAAGAGGGCCGATAGCAGGCCATTTAGGGCGGACTTCCCCGGGTGCAACTGTTTACTCATAGCGCTTTCCACCAAAAACTCCCACAGCCCGGAAGCCTGGGTGCCAGCAGAACCGAGGGCCCATACCCCCTGGTCCTCATCCAGATCCAATATCTTGGCCGATCCAGCCGCGGCTCCGAATGTGCCGCACGTGGAGGTTGTATGCCAGCGATGGTAATGACTCTGACCAACGGATACGGCCACCCGAATTCCCACCTCATAACCTGCCACAATGGCTAAGATAAGGTCTTTCCCAGATGCCTTTTCCCGTTCGGCAGCGGCGAATACGGCAGGCATAATGGGAGCCGCCGGGTGAAAAACGGACTCCCTATGCAAATCATCCATTTCAACCATGTGAGAGGAGGCGCCATTGATGAGTGCCGCCAGCAAACTCATGGTTTTGGTGTTGTCTGGGATCAGCGTAGATTCCGGCTTGCCGCCCAGAGAATGCACCACCTCGAGCATCATCTTTATGGGAGGCTGTGTCTGTCCAGCCCAGGCGGAACCCAGCCAATCCAAGAAGTAGGTCTTTGTTTTGTAAACCTGATCCGCAGAAAGGTCATCAAAGGTTAGTTGCGTGACAAATTGAGAAAATTTGTGCGAAATGGTCTCCATGATTTGCTCCATGAAGGTGATTTTGTTTGATTTGCTGCACGAAATTCCCCTATCATCCATTATCACATTGTCATTGGAATATATATATAAATCTTGTCTCTATCATTGACACAGCGGGATGGGAAAAATAGAATTGCGGCATGCGAAAAACGCAAGAATGTCGTCGCCCTCAACAAGGGACGGGTTGGAAGTCATTTTTTTGTAGGGTGGGGTTTCATACACCACAGAGAGGAGGAGGAAGCGATTTTTAAAGCCAGGCATTTTCTAGGAATTTTGGGGACTTGTTTGTTGGTGCTTTGTTTTCTGGTGCCGACCGGTTTAGCTGAGCAAAGGCGCATTAGCGTCGGCGTCCCTCTGCCACTCACAGGACCGAAGGCCAAGTTTGGGGAGATGCATCACCAATCCTACCTCATGGCCTTAGAGGAGATCAATAATTCTGGGGGGATAAGAAAAGGAAAGCATAAGGGATATCAACTGGAATTCCTGTTTGATGATACATTTGGAAAGGCCGACACCGGCAGAAAGGTGATTGAAAGGCTTATTTCTCAAAACAGGGTGCCGCTCATCATGGGCGCATACAGCAGCCCTGTTGCTGCTGCCATTGCAAAGGTCTGCGAGCAAAGAAAAATCCCTTTTCTCTCCCCAAGCGCTGCGGCGGACAAAATCACCCAGAAACGATGGAAGTATACGTTCAGAATCAATCCTCCTGCAAGTGAGAGCGTCTCGGGGCTCCAGGCGTTCCTTCTGGGCGTCGTAAGACCGGGATCCATGGCCATTCTTTTTGAAAAGACGCGCTTCGGTACCTCCATTGGCAAGGCAATGAAGCGTTGGTGTCAGGAAAACAATGTGGATTCGGTGATGTTTGAGCCCTACGAGCCCTGGGCTGCGGATTTTAAGGACCTACTCACGATGGTTTATGCCTTGAACCCGGATGTGATTTTCACGACCGCTCGTCTCGCAGATGCCATACTCCTGGTTAATCAACTGGCAGAACTGAATATCCAGCCCAGGTTGCTGGCCGGAAGTGCTGGCACTTTTTCCATGCCTGCATTTGTTCGAAGGGTTGGGACATTATCTGAGAACATGGTTTCCGCCGCGCTTTGGGTACCCAATGTGAAATATGCAGGGGCAGAGAAATTCGCTAGCAAACATAAAGGAAAATACGGAACCAAACCCGATTACCATGGCGCACAGGCCTATGCCGCTGCATATGTGTGCAGAGACATCTTCGAGAGGTCAGAGTCTCTCGAGGCAAGGCATTTGCTAGAAGCCCTGCGAGGTACCAACATGATGACCGTCTTCGGGCCTGTGAAATTCGTTTCTTACGAGAAATATAGGAACCAGAACAAGCTGTCCACCCTGGTGGTTCAAATTCAGAACGGAAAGCCCGTGACCATCTGGCCACCTGAGGCGGCAACGGCAGGTTTTGTTAATCCTGCAGGGGCGTGGTAGCAGAGGTGAATGTTGTTTCTCAAGAGAGTTCTGGAACAGAACGCCAAAATGAGCTTTTACATCACACCGCCGAGCTCGTTTTTCCACTCTATTTGTTTTTGAGGGCCGCATTCCAAGTCTTTAGTGGAGCGTTCTATCCGCTTTAAACAGTCATGCAAAATTTCTAAAGAAATCATCTAAGATTTATGGAGGAGAGGTGGCTAGGATTTTTGAGTACCAGGGAAAGCAATTACTCAAAGAAGTCGGCGTCAAAATCCCCGAAGGTGTTGTAACATCAAACCCGGAGGAGGCCAGAGAGATAACAAGGAAGATAGGGAAAGGTGTTGCCATCAAGGCTCAAATATGGGCCACAGGCCGCATCAAGGCCGGCGGTATCAAATTTGCGAGCGATCCTGACGAGGCCTTTGCCATGACAAAAGACATTTTGGGCAGCAGAATAAAGGGGCTTGTTGTCAAGAAGGTTCTCGTAGAAGAGCGGCTCGACGTGGTGCACGAATACTACGCCGGGATCGCGGTAAACGCCTCCATGAAAATTAAGGCCCCGGTGTTGGTGTTCAGCACCGAGGGGGGCACACGGGTTGAAGAGGTAGCAGCAAGGAACCCGGAACGCGTGGTCAAACATATCATAGATCCTATTGAGGGTCTGGCATCCTCGGATGTGGATAGGATTTTGAAAAAGATGGGCATTGAACCAGAGATCTCAGCAAAAATCAATACGATGATATGTGCCCTATATACACTCTTCAAAGAATACGACGCCACAAACGTGGAGATTAATCCTTTTGTATTGACCAAGGAGGGGCATATTTATGCGGCCGATTGTCACGTGAGCATTGATGACAATTCTGTTTTTAGACACCCTGAATTGGGAATCAAGGTCCCTCGTGATATGGAAAGAGAACCGACACAACTGGAACAACTGGCCTGGGACCACATCGAGGCGGGTGACTATCGAGGAACAGGATATTTCGCGCAAATGATCACTGATTTCAAGGAAGAAGAAAGCTATGTGGGCTTCCATGGCATTGGGGGCGGAGGGTCCATGCTCGGAGCGGCTGCCCTGATTAGCCGGGGTATCAAGATTGCCAACTATGCGGACACGAGCGGAGATCCTCCTGCCAGCAAAATTTACAAAGTGATCAAGGCAATCTTTTCGCAACCCCTCTCAGCATATGCTGTGGTTGGCGCCTGCCTAGCAAACCAAGAGCAGTGGTACCATGCCTTTGCCATCGTCAAGGCACTAAGAGAGGAACTGGGAGGTAGACCTGGATTCCCGGTCGTTGTGTTGCTGGCAGGGAACAAAGAGAAAGAGGCTATAGAGATTATAAAAAAGGGGTTGAAGGGCTTGAACCTCAGGATGGAGCTTTATGGGAGGGATCACATCTACAATTCCGACTTTATTGGTGAGCGAGTGGAGATATTGATGAAGGAATATCTCAATGAACAGCGTGTGAATAAAAAGGCAGCGGAGATCCGGATGGCGATGGGTGGAAACAAATTAGAATTCGCGACTCGGAGTATGAAAACCACAATCGACTATGATAAATGCGAACCGGCGAAAAACAACACATCCAATCCATCCTGTGGGTTTGCATGTGTAAAGGCGGACAGATTGTATGATCGAGGTATTCTTAGAATAGAGGGAAATCGACCGGTATTGGCTGTACCCGAAGAAACCGCGCACAGAATGTCGAATGAGTCTCTTTCATGGGAATATGCGTGTAATGCGGTTGGCATGAGTGCCGTTGCCATTACCATAGACTTTCCTGGGCTTGAAGCGTACAGGAAAGGGATGCGTTGAAAGACAGGGATTAAAAATGTCCATTCTGATTAAGAAAGATACCAAGGTTATGGTTCAGGGGATCACCGGAAGGTTTGGGCAATTCATTGCGCGAAACATGCTGGACACGGGGACGAATCTGGTGGCAGGTGTGACCCCTGGGCGTGGAGGACAAAAGGTTTGGGACATACCCGTGTATGACACGGTAAAAGAGGCATGGGAAGCGCACGGTCCCATTGACTCCACGGTCGTCTTGGTCCCGGGTCCAGGTGCCAAAGAGGCCATTGTGGAGGCCCTAGAGGTCGAGCTCAAGATTATCCTTATGGAGGTGGAGCGCGTCCCCCTGCAGGATGCCCTGGAGTGCATTGCCCTCTGCCGCAGGGCGGGTGTAAGGCTCATTGGTCCAGGCTCTGCTGGCCTCGTCTCTCCGGGAAAAGGTTCCCTTGGGATCTTCGGATCGCCCGAGGAACTGGCCACGTTAGCGTTTCAGCCGGGAGGAATCGGGGTCATCTCAAGGAGCGGCGGACAGACCAGTACGCTTGCTTACAACGTTTGTCAATCAGGGTTTGGGATTAGCACCGCCATTAACTTGGGATCTGAACAGGTCCTGGGAACAACCTTTCCCGAATTATTGCCTTTATTTGAGGCAGATGAAGAAACAGAGGGTGTGGTCTATTATGGCGAGATCGGTGGGGTCATGGAAGAGGAGGCGGCCGAACTCATGACAGAAGGGAAATACACCAAGCCCCTTATTGCTTATATCGCCGGCAGAGGACTCCCAGAAGGGATGAGGTTTTCACATGCCAGTGCAATCATCCAAGGGGGACAGGGCACTGTAGAGGGAAAGGTCAGGGCCTTAAGGGAGGCTGGGGCCCACGTGCTTGACAGACCCGAAGACATTGGCCCTACCCTTCAGAAGATTTTTGGAGCATAACGCCTGTCCACTTAGAATGAGGAGAGGATGACACCCGATATGCAAACAGACATGGCGGGGGAACGGAATGCATAAAATGAGAATATGGAGATCCTTGCTTTTTATCCCAGCCAATAATTGGCGGATGCTGAATAAGGCGACCACAGAATTGCAGGATGGGGTGATAATAGATCTGGAAGATGCCTGCCCTGTTGCAGAGAGGGAAACAGGCAGAATTTTTTCAAGGGACATCATCCCTTCATTCAAGTCCAAAGGGGTCGATGTTTTGGTGCGGGTCAATTCTCTCTCTACAGGTGTCACAGCTGCAGACTTGCGTGTTGTCGTTGGGGTTGATCTGGATGGGATTATGCTCCCTAAGTCAGAATCCAGGGAAGATATTTTTCAATTGGCAGAGCTTTTAGAAAAGGAAGAGGAAAAGAAAGGAATCAAAGACAAGACGGCCATCTTGCCACTTCTGGAATCGCCCAGGGGCGTCATCAATGCATATCAAATCGGCACCGCAAGCGACAGGGTAGCCGCCCTCGCATTTGGCGCGGGAGACTTCATGCGGGAATTGGGCGAAGGCTTCACCATTGCCAAGATGACCCCGGATGAATACTTCCCCGTCTTGCTATATGCGAGATCTAGGATTGCCACCACCGCATGTGCCATCGGAATTCCAGCCATCGATACGCCCTATTTTGGACTCCTCATTGATGTGGAAGGATTGAAACGAGAGTCAAACAAGGCCAAATTGCTCGGTTTTAAAGGCAAAATGGTTACCCATCCCCATCATGTGGAGACCGTAAACCGTGTCTTCTCCCCATCGAGAGAAGACATAGCGTTAAGTCACAAAATGGTAAACGCCTACAGGGAAGCAGAGGCCCTAGGCAAAGGTGCGGCTGTCCTGGATGGCAGAATGATAGATATGGCCATGTACAAGATGGGTATGGAGATGTTGACAAAGGCGGATGGGATTGCTGCGAAATCGCGGCTCAGGAAAGGAGCGGACGAGGAGATCATGTGGATCCCAGGGCGCTAAGGTGTGGCTATTGCGCCTTGCCAGATAAGACCTAAAGGCTCATAAGAGTCCGTAGAGGTAAAGAGAATGATAACAAAAGAGATCATGGAATCGGCCATTTTTGAGACGGTCACGAGGAGTTCATGTGAGCTTTCCAAAGATGTCCATGCCGCCTTTGAAAGCGCCA
>JASFIT010000044.1:0-17609 GCA_050122535.1 Desulfobacteraceae bacterium
GCGGGCCTGTTCCCGGAGCCTTGAATATTGGAGATGGGGGCGGTAAGGAAGAGGGCCGTCATTTGGGTTGCGGTCTTGAAAAGAGACCCCCATACCCTCGGCTGACCGAGCTTGCGGGTGATGCCCCGCGCCTTGGCGCGGGGAGCTTCACTCAGTACAATGCGGATTTTCCCCCTGGAAGGCTATCAGTTATGACTATTCGGACTGCAATCCCCTAATCCTGGGCTGATTCATCTGGCCTGACGATGGACCTGGCAATCTCTTGGACCCTAGGGTCTATATCGTCCACAAAATGTGCGAGTATTCCATGGACATCAGGATGAGAGATCCGCCCAAGGGCATAGGCGGCAGCGGCTCGAACATCGGGATTACGGTTTTTTCGAAATGGAAAGAACCCTTGCGGAACCAGGAGTCTGGTTAAAGAATCGATAGCGGCGGGGCTTGCGATCTGCCCCAACGCACGGCAGCAGACAATGCAAAGTTCATCTTCCTTGGAGGAATCCAAAAGGTCGATCAAGGTCTCATCCACTTTCGGAGGTTTCAGCTTCCCCAGACATTTGATGGCGGAGACAGCCAAGTTGCCTGTCTGAGTGCTTGCCAGATCCAGGAGGAGTGCAACAATCTGATTGTTGTTCAGACGCTCGACAAGGCGAAACGCTGCCTGTCTCACCTGAGAATCCTCGTCGCCCAAAGCGTACTCCACTTCCTTTCTCAGATCAGAGGTCAGGGTATCGATCACATCCAGGATGCGTGATCGTTCCTCTGGAGTGACCTCCAGGACCAGCAACTCCTTGAGACGCTCGACCACCTCGGGCCCGTGCTTTTTAAGCAGCATGGCTGAGATCTTCCGCGCCCTGTAATCATCCTCCTGTTTGATGATCTCAATGAGAAACGGTACCGCTCCTTGGCCAAAGCCGGCCAGCAACTGGGCGGCGTTCCGCAACCGGGTAGAGTCTCCGGATTTCAGATCTTCCAGCAGCAGTTTTTCTGTTGAAGGATCCAACTTCCTTTTCAGCCTCTTTGCCAGAAGCTGGGCATTGGAGTCCTTCACTTCCTCCAGTTCTCTTTGGCGCTTCCGAAGGTGGGATAAGACCCGGCCAGCCGTGCGGTACTCAACGAACTGGATAAGAATCGTGAGCATAATGTCAAAAAGTGCCGCCATCTCCGCCATCACATCTGGATCATCCTCTTTAGAAAGGGCAGAGAGAAGGGGAGCCGCAAGAAGCCTGGCAAAGTCATGCTGAAAGGCGGGCGTGAGGCTTTCTAATAGGCCTAGACAGAGTTGGATGGCTCTTTGGCGATCTGCGATTACCTGTGCCGGCAGGTTTCTAAAGAGCTTGAGAATTGCCTCCTTGATCTCCGCTTCTTCTTTATTGAGCAACAGTTCCTTTATCTGATCCTGGAAATTGTCGAGCAGAGAGGAGAACGGTACTTCCTCCACCATCTCCATCTCTTCATCGGGCTGATGTTCTGCGGCAGCCATTGTGGTGAGTATTCGGAATTCGCCCGTCGCTGACGGGCCCACCGCTTCCGCGACTTGAACCTCGTAGAGGTGACGGTCAAATAGGATGCCAGCCACTCCCTTCTCCTTGGCAAGGCGCTTCCAGAATTTGCCATCCACACCCCTTGGGAGATCTCCAAGGGCACCAATAAAGGCTTTCAGCTCTTGTTCGGTAAAGCGCTTCATAAAGGTGAGGCTGCTAAGTCCGATGGTTCCAAGGTACTTGTAGAACGTATCACCAAACACTTTGAACTGGGAACTGACAAACTTCTCGCCATTGACCAACAGTACATCCTCAGCCCGAGATAAGGTAAGAACACCCCGGTTCTTGATGTAGCTGCGCACATATTTTGTGGTCTTCTGCAGGACAGAGGTTATGGCGTTGCTCTCTAAAGGATAGAGTTTGATGGTCCTCCCCGCACTCAGTAGGCCGCGCAGGATCTCTGCCACCAGCCTCGTCTCTTTTCGGTGCATCTCATCCGCTGCTTCATCACTAACTCTTTGGCGAGCCAATTGGTCTCGAGCCAGGTCTTCGGCCTTGCCCCGCCTTGTGTAGCGGATCTGTTTTAGATCGATGTGCTCCAGGTTGTTCTCGATCATCAGACGTTCCCAGTGGCGTTCATCAAAGGTCTTCTGCTCGGTTCGGCCAAAGGCCTCCAACATCACTTCCACCTCACCTTCTGTGAGGCCTTTGAGGAAAGCGATTCCTTTTAGCTGGAGCTGGTTAAGGAGTTCGAGAAAACCCTTAGCGACCACCTTGAAGTCCTTGGTCGCGATCTTCTGGCCATTGACCACCAGAGCCCGTTCGATTTGCATGATATTAACGTGTTCATTCTTTTCGAGAATTCCATCGATTCTGGTCTTCACCTTTTGGGTGACGTCGATAACGGGCCTGCTGCCGGGTGGATAAAGCTTTATATTTCGGACCGCAATCATAAACTCGCGTATCATATGGGGGACACGGGCCAGGCCGTCAGCGTCCAGGGGGACATCAGCTCCGGCGATCTCGGCCGGTTCTTCGGCGGTGTAAAGGACAGCTTCCTGGGCATTGAATTTCGAGGCGTTTGACGTTGCTAGGATCCGCTCATATGTCCCCGCCTTTTCCTGGTCCGTGGAACGCTTGAAGTGGTAAGCAAGGGTTGCAGCAGAGGGCAGAAACTGGCGCTGATAGAGTGTTTCTTGATAGTTACCAATACGCTCGTGAAGTTCCTGTTTTCTGTCCTGGTCTATGGACCCATAAGCAATCTCCAGGACACGTTTCCCCAAAAAGCGTATCACCTCATCGTTAAGCTGAAAGTCTGACTGGAGAAGGCCTTGGGCCACAGCCTGATCTATAAACTCCAGAACCTTCGCTTCCATGGCCTCAGAACTTCCTATGAGCATACTCAATGAGACATCATCGCCCAGAGCGGATACCTGCTCAAGCATTTGCCTGCTGTCTTCATCCAGGGCGGCAATTTTTTGGGTTACGATCTCTTCCAGGGACTTGGGGAGATAGCCCTCTTCCACGGGTCGGATAACCCATCGCTGGCCGACAAGGGAAATTTGTTGGTCCATGACGAGTTTGCGTAAGATTTCGCTAACGAAAAGGGGATTTCCTTGTGTAATCTGGAAGAGGTCATCCTCGAAGTTATCAGGTTTATCCAGACTGGGAAATATTCTCTTGATATGCCTGGCTATCTGAGCAGCTGTGAGGGGGGTAAGGGAGATCTTCTGAAGACCCAGTTCCTGACCATAGGCAGCGTGGAATCGTTCTAGGGGCCCCTTTTCCCCCACCTTCGCCTCCTTGGTCTCCGAGGATGTACCGCAGATAAAAAGTGGGAGGTCATCTCTCATAATCAATTTGCGCAGGAGGAGCATCGTTGCCTCATCGCCAAAGTGAAGATCATCAATGAAAATGATAAGAGGACGTTTACCCACGATCTTGGGAATAAAATGGACCAGGGTAGTAAAGATGCCTTCACGAAATTGCCCCTCTTTCCCATCTATCTGGGCCTCATCAGCGTCTCCAAGCTGTGGGATGATTTGACCCAAGTAGGAGAGCTCTTTGGGATTCAGGTTCTCCAAGACTTTTTCACCTTTGTCTTTCCGTTTATTCAAAATGTCTATGAGGATTTTCGTGATCAGGTAATAGGGACGGAACATCTCCTGAGAGGCACCGTTGACTTTAACCTGCCAGATCTTTTTCCGAGAGAGATTTTGGCGGATCGCTTCAAGAAACTCCGTTTTGCCCAGGCCAGGAGAGCCTTCAACGATGAGAAATTGGCTTTTCTTCTTACTGAAAATTTTGAGGGCGTTGGTCACTTGTGCCAGCTGTTTGCTCCGACCCACAAGCTTAACGTCCTCAAGTTGGTAAATGGCTGTTTTGTCAAAAACATCCTCTAGGGCCACCTCAGTCGCATTCACGTAGCAGTCACGGCCTTTCTTTTTCGCGGAATAGAGGGCCGTATCTGCCCTTTGAATCAGGGCCTTGCTGTTCTTGGCATCTTCAGGGGCAGAGGCGATTCCAATGCTAAGGGTGATCTGGAGGGGGCTGTCAGCCGTGCTCGGCTGGAAGGACTGCTCGTGGACCCTTTTGTATAGTTTCTCGCCCCTCAGCAGTGAGGTCCGCTTATCTGTTGGAAGCAGGAGCATAAACTCATCGCCCGCATAACGAACGGCCAAACCGTCTTCGCCCGCTACCTCTTGGATCAGGCCTGCCACCCAAATCAATGCTTGGTCGCCGATCTGGTGACCATACCTATCATTGATTTGCTTGAAATTATCCACATCCATCATGAGGAGGGAGAAGGGACGTTTTTCCAAGGTGTCCCACTGAACTTTGGACTGAAGGTATTGGTAGAGGAAACGTCTATTGTAGATGCCGGTCAGTTCATCTTCGAAGATGAGGCGTGAAGGATCTTTCCCGGAGTGCTCCAGGAAGTTGAAGAGTTCTTGGCGGTGCTCCATGGGGGTTGGGTTGATAACAGTTTAATTTTACTATAAAAAGCATACGAAAAATAGCGCAAAATGTCAAGCTGGAAGATTTGTCCAGGTCTTCCCTAAGCCCGTGTTTAGCCACCATTCTGGACAGAGATATGCGCCCATGTCATGAATGGCGAAAGAATGCGTGGTTGGCACGAGGCAGTGAGCGGATACAGTGGAGTGCGCTGATCGGGGCGCTTATGAGGGTGTGTCACAATTCGAAAAAACTGTCATTCCGGGCGAGCCCTAAGATTGTGGGCGAGACCCGGAATCCAGGAAGGTAGCGAAAAATCAAAACATTCTGGATCCCGGCTCGCATCCCGCCCCGCGGGATTTGGCCGGGATGACGAATTGCGACACAGTCTTTTAAGGTTCGGAGATTGTGGTCACCGTTTTTGCGGCCTCTCGCAGCAGGCGCTGTTTGGTTGCAAAAAGGGTGGTACTGAGACTCACATGATATCTGTGCGGATTGTGAAATCGCTTGTAGGCGCCATCCAGCTCCTGCAGATTCTGGAGAGAATATTCCCTTATCGTATCAAGTGAAGGGCTCTCATAGACCAGTTCCCCTTTCTGAAATATGGGTACCATGAGTTCGCGTATCTTGAACTGTTTGGGGTAGGTCTTGTAGACATGGTGGAACATGGGGTGGTATGCCCGAAAGGAGCGTCCTTGGGGGATTTTTTCTTCATCGAGAAAAAGCACGTCACCCCTCATCTCACCCCTCTTATCGTACATCCTCACCACCTTTTTGAGCCCCGGGTTCATTATCTTTTCTGGGTTATCTGACCTCTTGATTTTGGGCACCATCCGTTCACTGCCCTCATCCAGAGCGGTCAGCTTATAAACGCCCCCAAGGGCAGGGCATGAGAAGGAGGTGACGAGGCGTGTGCCCACTCCCCACATCCCTACCCGGGCTCCCTGCCTTTTGAGGCTCTCCACGAGCCACTCATCCAAGTCACTTGAGGCCACGATGGTGGCATCCGGAAAACCAGCCTTGTCCAACATGCGCCGGGCCTCTTTGCTCAGGTAGGCGAGATCACCGCTATCTAAACGTATCCCACGGATTTCATGTCCTTTTTCCCGCAGTTTCCGGGCTACCTTTATGGCGTTCGGCACGCCACTATGGAGCGTGTCATAGGTATCCACCAGCAGCACGCAGGCGTCGGGATATACATGGGCGTAAGCCTGAAAGGCCTCCGCCTCCTCGGGAAAACTTTCCACCCAGGAGTGGGCGTGCGTACCACGCACCGGTATGCCGTAGAGACGACCCGCGAGCACATTGGATGTCCCTTCTACCCCGCCGATGTAAGCGGCACGGGATGCCATCAGGGCCCCATCTGGCCCGTGGGCCCTTCTCAGCCCGAAATCTACCACAGGATCCCCCTGGGCTGCCCAAAGGACCCGAGCCGCCTTGGTGGCGATGAGTGTCTGGAAGTTCATCACATTGAGGAGCGTGGTCTCAATAAGCTGGGCTTCGGGCAAGGGTGCGGTGACTCGAACTAAGGGTTCATGGGGGAAGACCACTGTTCCTTCGGGAATGGCCCAGATGTCCCCGGTAAATTTGAAATTCTCCAAATAGGTAAGAAACTCTTTGGAAAACATGCTTAGCCCCTCGAGATAGGAGAGGTCATCACCATTGAAGCGCAGATTCCGTATATAATCGATCACATCCGCCAGGCCAGCAAGTATGCAGTAGCCCCCGTTATCCGGGATACTTCTGAAAAAATAGTCAAAGTTGGCCCACTGCTCTTTCTTCCCTTCATGGACATACCCGCCCACCATGGTGAGCTGATAGAGATCGGTCAATAACGCCCATTTGGACCACATTTTCACATCCTCCGGGAAGTCCCCCAAGTCGAGGTTCCTCACCATGTTCAAGGTTTAGTGTTCAATAATAACCCGGGCATCCACTGCCAGAGCACCTTCACCTTCGGCGTAGACGATGACAGGATTGACATCAATTTCCTTGATTAGAGGAAGATCCACCATCATTTGAGAGAGTCTCACAAGGAATTCCTCTATGGCATTTGTATCAGAGGGTTTCGCACCTCTGATGCCTGATAATATCTGACGCCCCTTTATTTGGTTGATCATGCGACCGGCCTCTTCACGATTGATGGGAGCAACACGCCAGACCACATCTCCCAGGGCCTCCACAAGAATCCCCCCCAAACCAAAGAGAACAACCGGTCCAAAAATTTCGTCATGCTTGCAGCCCAAGATGACTTCCTGGCCTTCTCTCACCATGGGTTGTATAAGCACTTCCAGGTCACGGCTGTCCGCTAGGGACTGAAAATGCCTGAACACGGCCCTAATTTGTTCTTGTGAATGCAGATTCAAGCTGATGGCTCCCAAATCCGTTTTATGTGAGATATGAGGACGGTTGATTTTCATGACGACCGGAGCATTGAATGCTCGCCAAGCCTCAAAGGCTTCATCTAATGAGCGGGCTAAACGGTAGTCCGGTAACGTGAGGCCATAATGCCCAATTAGATCCAGGGAGTCCTTGAGCAAAAGGGAATCGTTACCTGCAGCCATATGCAAGATGGCTTCAGCCCCTTTTACATTCACATCCCGGATGGTCTGGGTTTCTATGGAGATGGGTTTTCTGGAAGCCCAACTGTGGGATAGGTGAAAAGCACGCATGGCATTCTCTGGGGCAGAGAAGATAGGGATATTGGAATGCTTCCGCAGGTATCCCATTTCCACAGCTTCCGTCATCACGAAGAGTGCAACGGGCTTTTGATAGCGCTCCACAAGTTGTTCTACTTTGCGGATAAGGTTGCGGGATGCTTCCTGTTCAAAACCGGAGCGGCGGTAACCGTGCCCAAGCATCACCCCATCTACGTCCTTACGCTTCAACATCTCTTCTACGATATATTCGTAAAATTCCAGATCAAAGAGGTCACCCAAGTCCAAAGGATTTTGGAGTCGGATTACATGGGCCCTGAGTCGGCTCTCCACCTTTTTCAAGAATTCTTCTGGAAAAGGCGGAAGGTGGAATCCATAGTGGGCACAGGCATCAGCTGCTATGACGGCATGACCTCCAGATCGAGACACCACCGCCAGTCGGTTGCCTTTGAGGGGGGGTAGCGTGAAGGTTTTAATGTAGTCCATGGCGTCATCCATGGTATTCACACGCACGCAACCCGCCTGCTCCAGGGCATGATCCACCAGTTGATCGTCGGTAAACAGGGCGGCCGTATGGGAATGGGCGATCTGTGCGCTTGCCCTGAACCGATTTGATTTATGGACAAGTATGGGCTTTTCGGATTTCGAAGCGATTTCGACAAATTTCCTGCCGTCCGTAAATCCTTCAAGATATAAGAGGATAATTCTGGTTCCTTCATCATGGATCAGATATTCTAAGAGCTCATTTTCATCCACATCCATTTTGTTGCCCAAAGATACAAATTTGTTGATTCCAATATCCTCTTCTGCCAGGAAACCAACATAGCCCAATCCTACGCCGCCGCTTTGTGCCAGAACAGACACTGGTCCCAATGCTATTTCTCTTCGTAAAGGCATAAATGGAAGGGCCATCCCATTTTCCAGATTGGTCACGCCTAGGCCGTTTGGGCCTATAATTCGAATGCCGTACCTTCTTGCCACTTCAATGCAGGCATCTGCAAGGGATCCCCCCTCTTGACCCAATTCGGAAAAACCGCTCGACTCGATGACAACACTTTTGATTCCCTTGCGGCCACATTGCCCCAAAATCCCTGGGATGGATTTTGCTGGCGTAAGGATCACGGCCAGATGAATGTCCCGGTCGATCTGCTCCACAGAAGGATAAATCTGCTGCCCAAAGACAACCCCTTTCTTTAAGCCTATGGAGAGGATCTCTCCCTCGTATCCGAACATGAGACAGTTCATAACAATGTTCCTCCCAAGATTGTTCTGGTCGGGAGAAACGCCAATGACCGCAATACTTTTGGGATAGAAAAAGTTAGAAAATTGCTCAGGGCTGCTCATCAGCGTTGTTTCCTTCTTCTCATTTTTCTCGCCTTCTCTTTCCATCCCTTTTGCCGCTTGCCCTTGGCACGGCGAGACCGATCGGGATCCCGGTCTAAATCCAGAACAAAGGTGCCAGCCTCAAAATCAGCTCTACCCGCCAGTTTTTTCTCTCTTTTTCTCTCAGGAATCTTTATGTCCTCTTTGGACACGGGGGGGCCGTTGATAAAACTGGCAGGAATCTGATCGGTTAGGTAAAGGTTGCCAAATGGATATAGGGAAATTCCCGCCTCCCGTGCGGAGGCGGCCATAATCTCCAGCAACACGGGCTTTTGATCTCGACGCCGCCCGATTCTCGCGGCCATCTCTTGATCCGGTGAAAGGACAAGGTATCTCCCCTCTGCGGCGGTTAACCCCTTTTCCATGACAACCGGGTGGGCCCTTCTCCTCACGGCAACAAATAGGATTTTGGGTGGGGACTGAGATGGATTCTCAAGGTCGAGAAGCCAGCGTCTATCCGAGGCCCTAATGCGATCTTCTTCTGGTTGGAAAAGGGCTCGGTCCTTTCCTAACAGGACCTCATTGATGTGACCCTTTCTCACATAGCCCCACCCTGGCTCCTCATGAACAGCCCAAAGAAATTCCTTGTATGTCACAAAGCCTTCACTGTCTGGCACGAGACCGAATTCGTCCGGTTTATGCCCCAGAATATAGAGCATAAAGCGGGCCAGGTTATGGGTCTTTATCTGGTTTCTTTTAGACACTTCTGCGACCTTTTACACGCCACCTCCCTAATCTCTTGGTGACGTTCAAAAGCCTTAGCACAATCTCTTAAAGCAGCAAATTATAGTAGGATAGTCGATTCTCCGGCTATGCCAATCTCCTCAAGGTGATATCTATTGTGCTCATAGCCGGTGGTCTGATCTTTGAGGCTTTAAGAAAGCGTTTGCAAAAAAAGAACGGGACATCCTGCGATTATTTCAAGGGCGTAAAGCCTCAAAGATCAGGCCACTGCAAAGTTTGGGTGGAATTGTTTCCGAGATATCACCTTTTGGAGACCGGCATAGCCTCCGACTAAACAACAACAAATGCCAACAGTCTTGAACGTTACTCATGTTTTGTATCCGCGTCTGCCTTCTTCAGAGTAGATACTAACAACAGCTAGCCTTTTTGGAAATTTCTTCTGGAGAGCTTGGCTCAGTCCCAGCAGGGTTTTCCGGCGACTCAATAATACAGCAACAGGAATCGCCCTTTCTACCCAATGCTGTATTGATGACCGCGGCGGCACAACCCACCCCAGGCCTTACATGAATTGCATCGGAAGGACAATTCATAGAACATGCCCCGCATTCTATACATGCGTCCCGGTCTAGGATCACGGCTGTGCCATTGTTCAGACCAAAGACAGCATGAGGGCAGACGAGGAGACACATGCCACATCCCACACACTTCTCCGGCTGCATACCCAATGTTACCACATCCTTGAGATAGATCATTCGAGCCATGAGTCCAACTCCTTATGCCATGATCAGGGCGCTAACCCATAATGCGAGGCCCACGAAACCGGTTCCAATCTCCAGGGGCAGTGCCCAGCGCATCTCTTTCTTCACGCCGGAAAGAGAGGTGTAAGTGGTGGCGCCTGTAAAATTCATGGCCAAATAGGCCGTGGCAGCCAGAACCAGGAGACACCAAGCCAGAGTCTCCAAGCGGGCCTCCCAAGATACCAGAGTACCCCACCGTGAGGCCAAGAGCACTGCCGCTGCGAGCAGTCCTATGACAAGGCCTTTAAAGGAGAAGGCACGCCCGGGAAGCCAGGGAAGCAACAAAGGTGTAAGGACTGCTCCAGCCATGATTGCGGCAAGGAGGGCTGGGATAGAGAAAAGGCCATAACTCAAAATGTTCTCCCAGAATCCTCCAGGTCCCAGAAAACCGCTAATGATAAGCATTACAGGAATAATGATAACGACCGCCTTTAGGGCCTCCACCAGCTCCACCGGGATGAGCACCACCCTTTCCCCGGTCGTAAAGGTCTTGAGTCTCATTTCTGGGGCAGCCTTCAATCCAGCCTCGATGAAGGCGGGCAGATCTGTAGCCCTAATGGGACCATATATGACTTTGAAGCCCGAAAGCTTCTTTACCTCATGTGCCGCAATCCCAGGGCCGGACAGTTGAGGCAGGATCAAATTCCTGTGGCTGACAACACGGCCCAGATCACTGGACTCAATACGCTTTACCAGTTCTGATGTCCCAAAGGACCTCTTTCCCGCGGCACACCAGACGTTAATGCCTTGGGTGTCCAGAACGAGGAGCCAAGCGTTGAGCCCCGGAAGGGCCTGGCGCAGTCGGTCGAAACTCATCTTGTAATTGGCCGTGACCAGAACCGGGGAGTCGTCATTGGGAGAGCCCAATGCATAAAGACCAGGTTCTACGGTGTAGCGCATTCGTCCAATTCCCCAACGAACCTTGATGCTTCCCAACCGATCGGCCCAGCCGAGGAAGGATGAGATCTGGGGAATCTCTCCCAAAGGAGTCTTTACGGAGCCGGTGACAAAAGGCTGATCCAAGCTAGGTGGGCCCAACTGGGCCTCTCCTCCTTGAGGTCAGCAGCTTGTGTCAAGTGTGGGCAAGGTGTTCAACTCGGCGCCCTCAGTTTTCTCTATCGTAATCCTTTTATCGTCCACGAAAATCATCTCCTCCAAGGCTGTTACACGCGACAGGGACCCGCAGAGCAGGCATTCCACATGGCTTGCAAAAAGATTTTTACGCCCTGATAGACTTCAGCCCGCTTTTTCTCTGGGATTCCAGTCTGAATCACATCCACGAATCTTGAAATACAAGCCCAAACCCTTTTCCGTACAGATTCTCCCTGCTTCGTTAAAGCCAGGTTAATGGCTCGGGAGTCTTGATTGGATTTTAGCCGGCGGACGAGCCCCTGTTTGACCAAGGGACTGACCAGGCGGGTTGTGGTGCTCTTATCCACAGAAAGTATTTTGTGAAGCTCTGAGAGTCTCAATTGTCCCTTTTCTGCAACGAGATCAAGGATGAAAAACTGTGAAAAGGTGAGATCTTCACAAAAGACCGCTTCCTGCTGGCAGCACCGAACGGCTCGGGACAAGTCTGATAGCAGTGAGAACATCTCGCGGTTACTGTGAGGAAGTTTCTCGTGCATAGTTGTAGCATACAACTAATACATCCTTTGTCAAGGAAAAAGTTTGAAAAATGGACTTCAAAGGGAAGCAGATAGGTTAGAGTTAATTTATTGTATAACCCCGATTTTGACATTGAAACAAGGGACAGGAAAATAATATTTTGATATAGTGAAGAAGGTAAGGGTGAGCGTCGACGGTAAAGCGTAATCGATGTGACGAAGTCTATGCGGGCTATTAAGAGGGAGATATCTTATGAAGATCCGTTGTCCTGTGTGCAACACGGCCTATGCTATCCCGGAGGAGAAGCTCTCTAAGCCGTTGGTTAAGGCCGTTTGTAAACAATGCAGCACAAAGATGATCATTGACCGCGACTCCAAGAGTGTAAAAGCGGTCTCCGCGGCCAACTCTCAAATTTCAGAGGAGACCACGGAACTGGAGTCATCCCCCAGACTTTCAGGAAGTGTTTCTACGGAACCGAGAGCTCCGGAGAAAGAACCTTCCCATTCCCCGCCTTCTAAAATCCCAGACTCAGTTATGAGTATGTCACCCAAATACCCGAAGCACAGGGATGCCCTGATCATAGGCGTTGTAGTAGGCGTTGTTGTAATCGTCTTGGCTGCTGGGTATTTCCTGTTCGGGCGCACACAGACGGCTTTTCGTGAATTTACGCAGAACCCCATCAATTACCTGACAAGATTCATTAACGAATATGAGACATACAAGGTTTGTGAGTCCTATCTGCGCCGTAATAAAAAGTTGTTTCACAGGCTTGGACGAGATCTGAGGTTTACCGTCGTCAAAGAGGAAATCAGGGTCCTGAGAGGGGAGAAAACAGCGAAGCTCATCATCAAAGCCAAGGGGAGTGCCGGTACCCAGAATGTGCTCTTCCAGCTCAAGAAACGCCAAGGAAGGTGGCTTATCTCATGGGTGGGGTTAGAACTCCCAGATGGCAAATATGAGACGCTCTACCCAAAACGGAGATCATAAGAACCCCTCCCCAGAACGTCCTTCTGAGTGCCCTGAGCCTTAGATCAGAGGCTCTCGGCAATAAGTCCATAGACCTTTGGGCGAGGAGAGTAGGTGTGAGGATCCCTTCGGCTGAGCCGTTCGGCCTTGAGCTCACGGCCGAACGGCTCAGGGCCAAAGACACCGCAAGGCCTCGGTCCAGTCACCCGGCTCAAGAGCCCAAGACCGAACCGTTGAGCCTGCAGGGCTCGCAGCAGGCAAGGGGAGGAGATAATGTGAGGGTGAAAAGACAGGAAGACAATACGATGCCAAATAAGATTTCAGCGGAGAGGGCAGCCTTTTTGGCTCAGGACTACAGTCGCGGATTCATAAAGTACTGCCAGTTTGAAGGGGAAGTTATGGAGAGGGGTTGTTTCCAATCTAGAGTGGAGATTGAGGATCATCATCGGCAACAGGATGGTTTTATCCATGCAGGTCTTATGGCCACCATGGCAGATCATACAGCAGGGTACGCTGCCTTCAGTACTGTACCTGGAGAATTTCGGATTTTGACCATTGAGTTCAAAATCAATTTCTTGAAGCCCGCTTTTGGAGACTCCCTTGTTTGCCACTCAAAGGTGATTAGAGAGGGAAATCAGATCATCATATCAGAATCAGAGGTCTTTGATGTGAGGGGGAAGAATAAGACACCCGTAGCCAAGGCCCTTGTCACCCTAATGGCCGTGCATCACGAGAAATTGCTTTCCGCCCGCCAAAGATAGTTGCTTAGACTTGAAACCCCCAAGATAACTTGAAGAAGCAATTGAGGAGACCTAACGGCGAATGCGTAGAATTGTCTATCTCGTTGGCAGAAGCGTAGATTCCAGGCAGCGTTTGCTGGCAAACAAGATAGGTTCGTGTGAAAACCAGTCTTTCCTTCACCTGGTCCCCACGAGAGGCAAGGTCATGGAGCTGGAGGTGGATCCCCAATTCTGGCTCAGGGTGAGGGTAGATACTTTAACCCGCATCATCTATCAGATTTTCGAAGAGCACCTCAAGTATGAACGCTTCAAAGATTACAGGCCCATCGATGATGGCCTGAAGTTTCTCCTTATCAAGAAAATCCTTCAGACAAGAGGGACCCAAGCGGATGGCTTGGGCTATTTTGCTCCGCTTCTCTCAAGCAGTGATGAGGAGACGGATTTCCCTGGCATATATCGAAGTGTCTCCAATTTCTTTTCCTTACTCGTCAAGAATAATTTCCAAGACCGCTTTGTAGAAGATCTCGCCAGGAGAATAATTAGACTGGAGGAAGAAAGTCCGGGGGCTGGAGAGGAGAGATACGCCCTTGAAAGTGATTTAACATGGTTATTCGGTGATTTTGAAGAGATCAAGAAAGAGATCAAAGGGTATGATGATGACGATGCTGTATCCTCTGTCCGGTCTTACTTGAAGAATGGCGGCAAGCCTCACATTTTGAGGACAACAGATATTCTCGTTTTAGATGGTTTTATTCAAATCTCAAGGGTGGAGGAGGATATCCTCTTTCATCTTTTTCGCCAGGTCCAAGAGGTGTGGTGGCTCATTGATTACGACAGTCGAGCAAAAGACCCTCTTGAGGATTTTCGGGAATCAGCAGGTCGGGAGCCCTTCTGGCACTGGAAGACCAGGGGCGGCTGGAACCATGAGGGGTTTGGTCAACATGGGGCCTACCGCGTCTCTAATTCCCTTGTGTCACTCATGGTGAGAGTTGAGGAAGCAGGGTTTGACGCCACAACTGAAAGGGCTATTGAACAGCCCTTTCCCAATCCGGTTGCTGGGGGTCTCTATTTCCATGGGCAGTTAGAGGAAGCGCCCAATGAAAGCCTCAAAATCAAGTCCTTTGCCCATAGGATAGATGAAGTCCGCGCCATTGCAGGTGAGATAAAAAGAATTATTTATGAAGATAACTTGGATGCATCTCGAGATCTGGGAAATATACGGGTCATTTTCCCAGACCTTGATGATTATTCCTCCCTCATATCTGAGATATTTGGGTTATACAAGCTGCCTTTTAGTCTGACCAAAGGTCTACCCCTTTCCTCCCATCCCCTTGCCAATATTTTCCGTTATATTGTTGAGATTCCTCTGAATCATTTCACGAGGGAAGATATTTTCAGCCTATTCTCCTCCCCCTTGATCAAAGGAAACGCAAAGGGAGATGTATCTGGTGGGGAATGGCTTGCAGACTTAGTCGGTGAGAATCTTTTTGCTGAAGAAGATCTCCCCGGAGTCGCCAGATTCATTTACAACGAATCTAAGCGCAGGGGAGGTGTTGAATTGGACATATTTCTTTTTGATGAGGTGGCCCGAAAATGTGGTCTCAACAGACTGGGCTTAGATGTTTCAGGACTCTGGGGCGAGGCCCTTCAGTGGGTAAAGGACTATTATCGGGATCGTCTCGAACACACAATGGTACCCGAGGAAAAACAGAACCTACTCTCAGAGTATTTTCGGTTCCTGACCCAGATTGCCGTGTTGGGCGAGACATTGATCCCCTTTAAGGAGCTGATCTACCAAAAAAGTCCAGAGGGGATATTGGAATGCCTTTTACGGATTCTTGATATGATGGGATTTCCGGAGAATGTTGTAAAAATACCGGAAGAAACAGCTGAACTTGAATCCCAGGTGGTACGGTCTATGCTCAGACGGGACATGAAGGCATATTCCCTATTGCAGGCCTTGTTCCAAGCCAGTGCGGGTGAGGTGAGACTTGCAGGAGAACTATTTAGGACTAAGGATGGTTATCCGCTCCTTTCCCAATTCTATTCAGCTTTTCGATTTAGACTCAACAACGCTTTCCTCCTGGATGAACGCAATCCCAATGTTGTTCGTATTTCCCAGTGGCTCGAAATTAGGGGAAGGTCATTTGATTATGTCTTTGCGGGTGGGCTCACAGCGGATCAATTCCCCTTCAGGGAGGAGGTCAATTTTATCCTGCCAGAGGCACCGAATAAGATGTATAGGATGAGGGACCTCATCGACGAATCCAAACATCTATTCAGCCATCTTCTCAGAAACACCCGTAAGTGCCTGTATCTCTCTTTTCCAAGGTATTCAGAGGAAAAAGAGGTTCAGCCCTCTCCGGTACTCATGGATCTGGAGGCCATGGTCAAATCCCACCTTGACCCTGATCACAAAAATAGGAACCTTGAAGAGGTGTTTAGGTGGCAGGAGAACCTCTATCTCACATCAGAGGAAGAACTGTTGAACGCAACCCGCATAAAGCATGAATCCTCTGAAAGGGTAAAGGACAATCTATTTCCATTGGAACGGGTCGTCGTCAAACATGACTCACAAGCTGAGAACCTTGTGAGGTTGATCGGTGCCCCTCGATGCAGATGGGCTGAGGATGGCCTTTTTGAATATGATGGGCTCGTGAAAGGATCTGTTAAGTTTCATGCCTTCCTCAAGGAGAAGAACGAATTTTTCTCTCCTTCCCAGCTTGAGACCCTAGCCAATTGCCCAATGCGCTACCTTTTTGAGCATATCTATGGTCTCAAGGCCCTAGAAGAGCTTGACGCAGAAGTCTCTCGAAGGGAAATGGGCCAGCATTTGCATACCATATTAAGGAAGTTCTTTGAGAGGCTAAGAGATGAGGGGAAGAATGTGGCAGAGATAGGTCTCAACCGAGCCTTTGCCCTAGCCGAAGAGGTGGTTGATACATATTTCAGGGAGCGTCCTTTTCTGAATAAGCTGGAGTTCTATGAATTTCAAAAAAGGGAGTTCCTGGCGGGCCTGGAAGAAACTGAGGCCAGCTCCGAGGATGGATTAAGGAAGAGGGAGGGTATTTTCGCCCAACTCCTACGATTTGAAGAAAGAGAATTCCATGACAAACTCCCTGCAGGCATGGAGTATGGGTTTGGACAGGAGGGAGAGACACCGGTCGTTTTGGGCAGGACGAGAATTCGGGGCTATATTGATCGATTTGATATTATGAGAGGGAACGAGGAGGCGGTTTACGTTTATGATTATAAGACAGGCCGTATGCCCTCGTCAGAGATGGTCAAGAAAGGACTCTCCTTTCAACTACCCGCGTATGTGCTCGCCCTGAAAACAAACCTCCAGTGCAGAGCCATTTCAGCGGCCTTTTATGCCCTGAAGAGGGAGGTGCTTTTAAAAGAGAATCCCCTCAAGCAAAGAATGAACGACCACTGGGAGGGAACGAGAGGACTTGATATCAGTGGCGTTCGGTTGATAGATGAATACGCTGATTGCTTAGTGGGACTCGTCAAGGAGGGATGTTTTCACCATTCCACGGATGAGGTACTATGCCCTCACTGTGAATTCAGGTATGCCTGTTACAGGGACATGAGAAGGATGGACTATCTTGTCCATTCAGAAATGGAGCATCATATTTATTCAGGCGAGAAGAATCTTGAAAAATGGAGAAGGGTGGATGAATTCAGAAAAGGATGGAAAGTCATAGCCCTGAGCATGCGAAAGGCCCTTAATCTCAAAACCCACTCAGCAAGGGCTAAACATTTCGAAGTGGTCATGGACTATAAGAACTGGTTACAGAAGAACGGTCATTCATTACCCTTTCGTGGCGACTATATAGACGAACTGCTCAGCAAGATAGGGCATTTTGAAAAAGAATATCTATCCTCCTGATTGAAGACCCGCTTCTACTTCTTCTGCCACCTTCTTTGCCGCATCTGCCGGATCCTTGGCATCCCGGATGGGCCGACCCACCACAATATAATCGGAGCCCCGTTTCACAGCCATTTCAGGCGTGACGATTCGCTTTTGATCGTCCTGATCGACCAGAGACCAGGCAGGTCTTATTCCCGGGGTGACGGCGATCAGTTCCTCTCCCAATTCCTTTTTCACCATTCCCACTTCATGCCCCGAGCAGACCACACCATGACACCCCGCCTCTTTGGCTAGCCTGGCCTTCAAAAGCACGAGGGCAGAGAGATCTTCCACAGATTTGTCGTCATAGCCTAACGCTTTCAACTTCTCATGGTCGAGGCTTGTTAAAACCGTGATCGCCAGGATCTTTGTGCCGCCCGGGTTGTCTTCTGCGATGCCCTTGAGAACGTCCCCCCCTTCAT
>JASFIT010000045.1:0-17596 GCA_050122535.1 Desulfobacteraceae bacterium
CTGATCTCATAAGCAGGGCAGATCATATTTTGGACCCTGTGGAAGGGGTTACCGATTACAATCACCTCTCTGTGCGGACGGCTGCTGCCATCATTCTGGACCGATTGGCAGGCAGATATGAATAAATGTGACCAGGGGGTTGTTTGAGCGAAGCGGTGCCTCGAAACCTAGCGCCGGCATATTGGTTGAGGTGAACAGATGCTAGATACTGGATGCTCGACCCGTCCTCCGCAGTAGCTCTGCTACGGAGGGCGGATGCCAGATACATTAGAAAAGAATTCCTTTATGAAGACATGTACTGAGGTAGAGATATGGACGTTATAGAAACTATTGAAAAAGAGCAGATGAGACTTGATATCCCTGATTTCAAAGCGGGCGACACCATCAGGGTCCATGCCAGGATAAAAGAGGGAGAAAAGGAGAGAATCCAGATCTTTCAGGGTGTTGTATTGCGCAAGAGAAAAGGAAGAACCGGTGCGACTTTTACGGTTCGCAAAGTCTCTTATGGAATTGGTGTTGAAAGGATCTTCCCCCTTCACTCACCGAACATCGATAAAGTTGAAATCGTTTCCAGGGGCAAAGTGAGAAGGGGAAGAATCTATTATTTACGAAAATTGAGGGGAAAGGCTGCTCGTATCAAAGAAAAAAGAACATAAACGCTCTTTTCTTGCCAGGGATTATTGAAGAATTCAGCCAATAACCTACCTCTTTTCGCCGAGAGTGATATCCGCTCGGCTACCGATCCTTTTTTCCATGAAACCATGGCCCGGAAGGCCGGGTATGACCTCATAGCCGGCGTTGATGAGGTTGGGCGGGGTCCCTTAGCAGGTCCCGTGGCTGCCGCTGCCGTCATTTTTCCGGAAGGGACTATCCTGCAAGGGATTAAAGATTCCAAAGCGATGACAGAAAAGGCGAGAGATGAGGCCTTTTCTCTCATTATTCAGAAGGCACTCGCCATTAGTGTCGGCGTCGTTTCCCACAGATTTATTGATGAAACCAATATTTTGAAGGCCTCTTTGGAGGCCATGAAACGGGCCGTCTTATCTCTGGGCCCGGCTCCGGAGTATCTGTTTGTGGACGGGATTCATCCGGTTCCCGTCAATATCCCTCAAGGTTGTCTAAAAAAGGGGGATCAGAGATGTTTGAGTATCTCTGCCGCCTCTGTTGTTGCCAAGGTGTATCGGGACAGGATCATGCGGTCATATCATGAACGGTTTCCAGAGTATGGATTTCATCAAAACAAAGGTTATGGGACTAAGCGTCATTTTCAGGCCATACAGAGGCATGGCCCCTGTCCCATTCACAGGCTATCCTTTCGGGGGGTTCCACAGGTTCCTCAAAAAGCGGAGCTCCCATGACCAAGGAACGACTGGATCTGGGAAAAGAGGGGGAAGAATTGGCCCTGAGAAAGATAAAGCGTCTCGGCTACAAATGTGTCACCCAGAACTACCGCTGCGCCCTCGGAGAGGTTGATCTTATCGCCAGAGACGGGGATTGCCTGGTCTTTATCGAAATAAAGACGAGAAAGGGCAAATCACTCGGCTATGCCAAAGAGGCGATAGATGGCAGAAAGCGTCGGCAGCTATCCAAGGTGGCGCTTGCTTACATGAAGTCCAACAACTGCTGCGATACGAAATCCAGATTTGATGTGGTGGCCATAAATATGAGTGATGAAGCAAAGGAGATCGAAGTGATTCAGAATGCCTTTGACCTGGAATATCCATAATCCAAAATCCCTGCCCCGTGAAGCGCGAAGCCTGCTTCACCGGGGCAAAATCCAAAAAGGGAAGTCAGAAATCCAAAATCCAAAATCTAAAATCCCTGCCCGCCATCGCTCTCGCCCGTCCGCCATCGGCTTCGCCTCAGGCGAACGCCGGGCGGGCTCAGGCGAGGCAGGCGGGCAAAATCTAAAATCGGGAATCCTCTACGTGGTCTCCACCCCCATCGGCAATCTTGAAGATATTACCCTGAGGGGTTTGCGAATTCTGAAAGAAGTGGATCTGATCGCTGCAGAGGGTGTAAGCCATTCCAGGAAACTTTGCCAGAACCACGGCATCAAAACAAAATTGATGAGCTATAATCAACACAACCAAAGGAGGAGGGGACCCGAGCTCATAAGGAGATTGAAATCGGGATTAGATGTGGCTCTTGTGACCAACGCCGGGACACCCGGTGTTTCCGATCCGGGCGCTTTACTGATTCATCAGGCTGTGGAAGAGGGCATCAAGGTGTCTCCCATTCCGGGGCCTTCTGCCGTCATATCGGCCCTTTCCGTCTCAGGCCTTCGCGCCGAAAGATTTCTCTTTTTGGGATTTTTGTCCCACAAGTCGAGCAAAAGAAGAAATGAACTGAAGAATTTGATATCCGAAAAGCGAACAATGGTCTTTTTTGAGGCGCCTCACCGTCTTCAGGCCATGTTAATGGATCTCAAAGATATTCTGGGAGACCGGCACATTGTATTGCTGCGAGAGATGACTAAGGTTTTTGAGGAGATAAAGCGCGGGTTGGCGAGTGCTGTTTTGAGACAGCTTGAGCCGGACAATGTCAAAGGTGAATTCACCCTGGTGGTTGCTGGTCGTGAAAAGAATGTGGAAGAGGGTTCCATTGATAAAGAGACGCAAAGAAGGATTGAGAAACTTTTGAGGGAAAACAATCTGAGTGTAAAGGATGTGGCCGCCCAGGTTTCTGAAGAAAAAGGCTTCACCTACCGAAGGCTTTACAAGGCATGTCTTTCCATAAAAAGAGCCCTACGCCCTTCGGGCGAAGGGAATTAAAATGCCTAAAATGGAGGATTCATGAGATTGCTTCGTTGCCTGAACGGGGGCAGCACTCCAAATCGGCCGAGCCTTTCTGCAGTGAGTCCTTAAATGAAATCTGGTTTTCGAATTTAGTCGAGAAACTTGACCCCGAACCGCTCGTCGCGGGCTCGCCAGGACCTTGAGAGATCTTGCATCAAGCCGCGCGTTCACCAAAATCAACTTTAGGCATTTTAGACACTTTAGCTCACTTTAGGCACTTGAGAGAGGTATTTCAAAGGATGTCCGTCACATATTATATATCTCGGTTACGGAGTGAAATGAGTTGAATTCATCCAAGGAGTTGATAAAAAAGCTAAGAATTGATAATGATTTAGGGTTGCATGCGCGTGCGGCAGCCAAAATCGTAGAGTTGTCCAAGCAGTATGAATCAGAGCTTTTCCTTCGGAGGGATGAGGAAGAAGTGGATGGGGGCAGTATCCTGTCCATACTCACCCTAGCCTGTCCCAAGGGCACGGAGGTGGAAGCCAGGGCTGTAGGTGATGACTCAGAAGAACTGCTGGAAAAACTGAGTGAGCTATTCAAAGGAAAGTTTGGCGAGAAAAAATGAGGAAAGGTCAGCCCGCAAAGATTAATAAACTGGAGGGCATAGCCGTCTCTCCTGGCATCATTGTTGGAAAAGCACGTCTTGTGGACAGATCCAGGGTAAAAATCCTCTACCAGTATCTCATTAGTGATACGCAGGTCAGCCTGGAGGTGGAACGATTCAAAGAGGCCCTAAACGCCACGAAAGACCAGATTATCGCGCTCAAGAATGGGATGCCAGATCAGCTTAAGCAACACGCCTTCATACTTGATACGCAACTGATGATCATGGATGATGGCATGATTTCCGAGTCCACCATTGACACCATTACAAAGGAAAAGATGAACGCTGAGTGGGCCCTCAAGAAATCGCTCCAGAAGATAAGACAGCTCTTCCAACAAATAGACGATGGATACATCAGAGAACGGATCAATGATGTGGAATATGTAGCTGAGAGGGTATTGAGAAACCTGGCCGGAAAAGAGCAGGAGAGCTTGTCTGAAATCACTGACCGCGTCATCATTGTGGCGCACGATTTGTCGCCGGCGGATACGAGCGAGATGAATATCGGTAAAGTTAAGGGTTTTATAACCGATGTGGGTGGCCCCACATCCCATACAGCCATTATGGCCCAGGCCCTGGAAATACCCGCTGTGGTGGGATTGGAATCCATAACCCAGCGGGTTCAGGATGGGGTCCTTCTCATCGTGGACGGAAACTCGGGAGAGGTCATCATAGATCCTGATGACGAGGTCATCATTGCTTACCAGGAGAAACAGCTCGAGCTTGAAAGGTACAGATCAAGTATTGACCGGATAAGTTATCTCCCGGCAGAAACGGTTGACGGGCATAGAATAGCGGTCCAGGCAAATCTGGAGCTGCTGGAAGAGGTGGTTCCGGCCAGGGACCATGGGGCAGAAGGTGTTGGCCTATACAGGACAGAGTTTCTATATCTCAGAAGTAAAGGGGTCCCGAGTGAGAAGGAACTGTTTGAGGATTACAAAGAACTGGCGGAAATTGTTGCCCCGGCCCCAGTCACCATAAGGACGCTGGATATAGGGGGAGACAAATTCTCATCGGACCTGAATTTGACAAAGGAAATGAATCCTGCCCTTGGTCTGAGGGCCATTCGATTTTGCCTCAGGGAGCCAAAAATCTTCAGGAGTCAATTGCGGGCCATACTCAGAGCAAGTGCCCATGGGGAAGTCCGATTGCTGTTTCCCATGATCTCGGGGTTGCAAGAAATCCTGGATACCAAGAAGGTTCTGAAGGACGTCAAAAAAGAGCTTAACAAGAGAAAGATAAAGTATGCCCGAAATATGAAGGTGGGGATCATGATCGAGATCCCATCGGCGGTAACCATGGCCGATGCTCTGGCCAAGCACGTGGACTTCTTCAGTATCGGCACCAACGACCTTATTCAATATGCCTTGGCTATTGACAGGATCAACGAGCACGTGGCTTATATGTACCAGCCTTTTCATCCGGCTATTCTGAGAATGATCCAACACGTGGTGGTGGTGGCAAAGAATGCAGGCATAAAGGTGGCCCTTTGTGGTGAGATGGCTGGGGATCCACTTTGTGCATTTATACTGGTCGGTCTAGGTCTGGATGAGCTGAGCATGAATGCGCAATCCATACCCATGATCAAGAAAATCATCAGGTCAATTTCCATGAAAGATGCCCAAGCCGATCTGGAACATATCATGCAGCTGGAAACGGCCAAGCAAGTAAGGAAGTTCATCGTCAAGAAAATGAAACCCTTGATATCGGAATTGGATGAAAAGGGGTATTACATAAAGGTATCATAAGTACTGTTCAACCACTAAACGACTTAACCACTCAACCAGATTTCTTGGGAATTTCCATGGATAAGAAGATTGTCTGCCAGAACAGAAGGGCAGCTCACGATTATTTCATCGACGAGGTCTATGAGGCAGGCATGGTCCTTTTGGGACCAGAGGCAAAATCACTCCGAGAAGGCAGAGCAAGTCTTGTGGATAGTTATGCCAGGGTTAAGAGGGGTGAAGTATTTCTCCATAACATGCGTATCACCCCTTACGCTCACGCCCATCACATGAATTTAGATCCCACAAGAACAAGGAAGCTTCTCCTGAGTAAAATGGAGATCAAGCGTCTCATTGGAAAAACGGAACAGAAAGGATATACGTTGATTCCTCTAAGGGTCTACTTTGCCGGAAGCTGGGCCAAGGTGGAGCTTGCCCTTGCAAAAGGAAAGAGGAAAGTGGATAAGAGGCGGGCTCTAAAAGAGAAGGACCTGAAGAGGGAGATGGAGCAGGCGCGGAAAAAGGGAGAGTATTGACCCTTCGACGACTCTTTAACCCCGGTCTTGAGAGCGGGGTAAAAAGAGCCGCTCAGGGTCAACCCTGAGCATGTCCCGCGCGCCCGTTCTCTCCATCCTCCGCAGTAGTCTGCTACAGAGGATGGGCGTAGCAGTCCTACTGCGGAGGGTGGAGGAGCACGGGGTAGGCGAAGGGTTGACTATTACCCCCAACGTGTCTATCATGTAAGAGTATCCCTTATGGGGGCGAAACGGGTTCGACGGGGATAAAGAAGCTTGAGTGGCATACCGAGGTTCCATCTGCTCGTAAAACAGGTGGAGATAAAGTAGACGCAGATGATTATGCGTATGCCCTAGCCGCCTAAAAGGCTAGCGCCCTGTCTTTCTGTCCTGCGAGATTGATAAGGGCGTCGACATAGCGGGATAGCCCTTCCCTTTAACCTGTAGACTGGATGGGCGAAAATTTATACAGGTTAGTCCCTCGGCAACCTGGCCCGGTAGGGAACCCTGGGGCGAAAATCTAATATCGGGCTATGTATGTAGAAGCTTAAGCGGAATATTTTCGGACGGGGGTTCGACTCCCCCCGCCTCCACCATCTTTTCCATGTAATATCAATAAGTTGGCCTTTCTCAGATGACACCCCTTTGGGTGTCATTTTGGTGTCAGCGCCAATATTTTTCCCACGTTCAAATGTATCCCTCCGAGTCCCGAATCTAAGCGGATATGAACAGCTATTCTGAGGATTTGGGGAACCATACCAGGCATGTTTTGATAGATTTTGGCAGGTGGCCTTGAAATTCTGCCCTTGGTTATTTGTAAGATATCTGTAATCAAAAGGTTTTGATTACCAAATCAATACTGCAATGAATCCTCATTCAGTCCAATTCAACCATATGGCAAGAATGTTGTAATCATAAGTGTTGACAAATATTGAATAATATATTTAGTATGCTTGAATCCTGAAACATGATGATTAATCTACGCTATGAGCACCCCGAGTGAATCATGATCAAGTACAAATTACTATAGTTCCCTGATTCTTTATAAGGCAAAGCGATACAGAAAGTTTCTCCATGGCAGAGGAAACCACATCTCTTCCCCTCATACGCACCAAGTTGCACCGTCCCCCAGTCACCGAAGATCTGGTCCCCCGCCCGCAGTTGCTGGAACGGCTGGAAAGGAATGGCCAACGGCCCCTAGCTCTAGTCTCAGCAGCGGCCGGGTACGGAAAAAGCACACTGGTGAGTTGGTGGTTGGATAGGTGCGAGAGTCCCTTCGCCTGGTTGTCACTGGATGAGAATGACAACGATCTCCACCAGTTCCTAAATTATTTTGTGGCTGCCGTACAGAGCATTTTTCCCAGTGCCTGTAGCGATACTCTGCCTCTGGCCAACGCCCCGACCATGCCACCGATTCCAGTCTTAGCAAGTAGTCTGGCCAATGAACTGGACTCGATTGAGCAGGGCTTTATCCTGGTGCTGGATGATATCCATCGCATCCATGAGAGATCGGTGTACGATTTGCTCAACATGCTGTTAGACCACCCCCCTCGGCCCATGCACCTCGTATTGATTGGCCGGCGGGATCCGCTTCTGCCCATATCAAAACTCCGTGCCTCTAACCGAATGACCGAAATCCGCACGCTGGATCTGCGCTTCAACGCAATGGAAACCGCAGCGTATCTCCAAAGTGTACTGGGAGAGCAGATCAATGAATCGACAGCCGCCGCATTGGCAGAGAGGACCGACGGCTGGGTGGCCGGGTTACGCTTGGCGATCCTCGCCATGCGCGGACAAGATAACGCATTAAGCAAGTTGTTGGAACTGAAAGGGACCACGGGCTATTTGATGGACTACCTCATCTCAGAGGTCCTGGATTCTCAGATACCGGCCATTCGTCGTTATCTTCTGAGTACATCCATCCTGGATCGGTTTTGCGTCCCTTTGTGCGATGTGTTGTGTGCGCCGGATCTGGAGCCAGGCGAGGGCGAGATTGACGGACAGGGTTTCATAACCTTGGCCCAAGAGAGTAACCTGTTTATGATTCCCCTGGACACGGAAAACAGATGGCTTCGGTACCATCACCTGTTTCAGAACCTTCTCCAGAGCCAATTGAAGCGGAGATGCAGCCCCAAAGAGATCGCCACACTCCATTCCCGGGCCAGCGAGTGGTTCGAATCCCAGGGCCTGATCACGGAATCGATAAAACATGCCCTGGCGGCCGGGGATCCCGAGAGTGCAGCCGATATCATCGAGAGACACCGGAACGAGGAGTTCATTGCGGACCGGTGGCCTGTCGTTGTGCGATGGCTTGCTATGCTCCCGGCGGAAATCAGGCGCGAGCGACCGAAGTTGCTTCTGACTGAGGCGTGGATCGGGAACTTGCAACATCAGTTGGAGCGAGTCCCGATGCTCCTCGACCAGGCCGAGTCTCTGCTCCACAGTCAGAAGGAAGATCCGACGGTGTCGGCAGAGATCGCCTTCTTTCGGGGATACATTACGTACTTCGAAGGTCAGGCCGAACGCAGTCTGCAGTACCTCGAAGATTCGGTGGCAGGGCTTGCCGGCACCAAGTCCCCCTTTCTGAGCGAAGCCGAGCTCATGCTAGGGCTGGCTCGTTGCATGGTGGGTCAAAAGGACCTGGCAGTCCAGGGCTTGGAAGCTCGGATCGGTGGAGTCGACCCGTCGGAGAATTACTTACTCTCACGATTGACCGCCAGTTTAGCCTTCATCCACCTGCTCTGGGGCGATCTGCATCTGGCTCGGGGCGAAGCGCAAAATCTGCAGCGCATGTCGAGAAAACACAAACTGGGCCTTGCTGAGGCCTGGAGTTATTACTTTCTAGCCTGCACACACCTGCATGTTGGCCAACTCGAGGCTGCATCGCTGCACTTTGCGCAAGCCGTCGAGCTGCGCTATGTGCTGGAACCCAGGGCGGCCTTGGACGCCCTGGCGGGATTGGCGCTGACCCAGCAGTTTATGGGGCTGGGCGACGAGGCGGCAGAGTCGTGCCGCCGGCTACAGGAGTTCGCCCAAAAGCTGCATGAGCGTAATTATCTGTTTCTGGCCCAATCCTGCCAAGCCCGCCTCTCCCTGCTGCGGGGAGACTTGAACTCGGCAGTGGAGTGGGGCCGGTCGGTCGACGAATCACCGGTGCTGGCCGAGCTGTTCATGTGGCTGGAAGCGCCTTCCATCACTCAAGCGAGGGTACTGATCGCGGCCGGGTCCGAGCAGAGTTTGTTGAATGCTACCAAGCTGCTCCAGTCTATCCGGGATCTGTGCGAGACGTGCCGATTCACCTGCCAGATCATTGAAGTCGCGGTCCTGCAGTCTCTCGCTCTGGATCAGTTGGGGCGCGCCGACGAGGCCTTTCACGCCCTGGAAGAGGTCGTGGCCCTGGCCGGAGCCCGGGGATGGATACGTCCGTTTGTCGAAGCAGGCCCACCGATGGCCGATCTGCTGAAACGGCTGCAGAAGCAGAGCGAGGCCGTTGATGACATTGAGCGACTTCTGGCCGCCTTCAGGGAAGATGAACAGCGAGCGCTTCGGGATGCGGCCAACTATGATAGTCCGTCCCCCCGTCCCCCCGTCCCCCCGTCTCCCAGTCAACAACACCTTGTCGAGCCCTTGACCAACCGCGAACTGGAGATCTTGGAATTGCTGGCGCAGAGGCTCCAGAACAAAGAGATTGCAGACAAACTCTTCGTTTCTATTGAAACCGTAAAAACACACCTGAACAACATCTACCAGAAGCTACAGGTCAGCAACCGCCGCGAGGCAGTTAATCAGGCCCACCGCCTCGGCATCCTCACACGAGGTTAATTTCACCGCCTCTCCCTCTCAGTCTAATCCCCGCTCCTCCTTCCCCCTCCCCTATTTGTCACTCGTCATCCGTCCTTCCTGCCGCGCCGACTCTTGCCACGCCGTAGCCGTGAGGCGAAGGCGGGTGCCTGCCCTGAGCTTGTCGAAGGGTCCTCTGTCATCCGTCCACCTTGTCCCGCCATAGCTGGATAGCGAAAACGTAAGCCATAAGACGAACCCGGCTGCCTCTCAGCCTCCTAGCTTTCCAGCATTCCAGCTATTAATCTTTTTTCGTGTTTTCCCTAATTTCACACTTTCGTGATAGTTCTTTTGTCTTCCCTGCCACGGCGTAGCCCCTCTCGAGCAACCAGTGTGGCGAAGCCGGGTGTCCTCCTTGCCCGCCGTAGTCTCATGAACGCCATAGCTTCAGCGACGGCGGTTGGCGAAGGCGGGTGCCTGCCCTGAGCTTGTCAAAGGTTCGTCTTCCGTCCTCTGTCCTCTGTCATACGTCCTCTGACCTCTGGAATTCCGCATTCCCAACTCCCCCGTTTCTAGCTCTTTTTGGGGGATATAAATCCCTAGAATTTCCCATTTTTGGCTCTTCTTGGGGGATGTGCCTTCTTTCTGAAGGGAGTTATGCTCAACCCATTCGGAGCAGAGGAACAAGCCACTCAGCTCTAAAATAGAGGAAGACTGCATCATGCCGAAAAAATTCGATGGGCAACATCTCAAACTCTGGACGCCGGCAACCTATCGCATCACAGTCGAGGGAAAGCTGGATAAAAGCTGGTCCGACCGTCTTGGAGGTATGCGTATCACCGCACACGAAAGAGAGGATCAAACGACGGTGACGACGCTAATCGGCCAGGTAAGGGATCAGGCAGAGCTCGCGGGGGTGCTAAACAGCCTCTATGAACTGCACATGCCCATTCTGTCGGTGGAAAATCTTTCTGAGGACAATGGTGAAGCAGGGCACGATCCGGGCCAATCATCCCCATCGGAGTCCGAGGCGGAAGAGAGCACGAAATGATGGCTGGCAAGGAGGCATTAATAATGAAGCAATTCAGAATCACCGCACTTATGTTTGCCGCGCTCACCGTGCTCGGGATCGCGGCGTTCAGCCATGCCGTTCGGGCGGAAGAAAAAAGCAAGGAGGCTCTGGCAAAGGCCGCGCAGAACCCAGTAGCCGATTTGATCAGTCTGCCGCTCCAGAATAACACCAACTTCGGCGTCGGGCCGGGTGACGATGTGCAGAATGTGCTCAATATTCAGCCGGTGATACCTATCAAAATGAGCGAGAACTGGAACCTGATCACCCGCACCATCGCCCCGGTGATCTATCAGCCGGAACTCGTGCCTGGTTACGGCAGCGAGTTCGGCCTTGGGGATATCAATACCACCCTGTTTTTGTCACCCGCCAAGCCTGGGAAAATCATTTGGGGTGTAGGGCCGGTTTTTTCCTTCCCCACTGCGAGCGACAGGGTTCTGGGGACCGACAAATGGAGTGCGGGCCCCTCGGCCGTGGTACTGACGATTCGGGGACCCTGGGTCGTCGGCGCACTGGCCAACAATCTGTGGTCCTACGCGGGTGATGATGATCGGAAAGATGTAAACCAGTTCCTCCTTCAGTACTTCATCAACTACAACCTGCCTAAGGGCTGGTATATCTCCTCCGCACCCATCATCACAGCCAACTGGAAGGCGGACAGCGGCAACAAGTGGATAGTGCCCTTCGGAGGGGGTATCGGCAAGATTTTTCGAATCGGAAAGCAGCCCGTGAACGCTCAGGTACAGGCCTTTTACAACGCGGTAAAGCCGGACAACGGGCCCGACTGGACCCTGCGGCTGCAATTGCAGTTCCTGTTTCCTAAATGAGGCACCTCTCCGACCTTTGGCAGGATGAATACCGTTAATTAGTGTGTGAGCTGAAAGTTTGAAAATATTAAATGCGCTGAAATCGCTGTCTTTTTGATTCCAAAATCCGCAATCCAAAATCCAAAATCGCGCATCATGAGGGAGTCGTGAAGCAAAAAGCGAACCTAAGAAAAACGTCTCGATGGCGCACAGCAATGAGATCTTTGTTGGCATCGCTCACCCTGATGGGTCGCCTCTTATTTGTCATCAGCCTTCTGAGCGCAGCAGTGGGTATGACCTCGGGTCAGGCCCTTGCCGGATTCCTGGGTCACAATGCGCTCGGTGACTTTGGCCTGCAATCAGGGACCCAGCCTGACCCAAGCACATACTTGGCGGCCATGTATCTACGCTACGACAGCGATACGCTCCGGGACCGCAACGGCGACCGCGTCACTCTTGACCCCAATAATCCAGGTTCCATATCCGTGAACGCCTTGGCCGCCGGTATCTGGCAGGTGACCAACTTCAAGATTTTAGGGGGGAACTATGGTTTCATGATTTTCCCGGCTATCACGGACAACAAACTGGAAGCCCCTATTCTCGGCCTTGTCAGTGAAGCCGACCTCGGACTGACCGATACGTACATCCAACCCATCAACCTGGGCTGGCACACCGACCGGGCGGACTTCATCACCGGCCTGGGGGTGTATGCCCCCACGGGAAGCTACGATCCCGACGCCTCGGACAATTTGGGCCTGGGGATGTGGAGCTTCGAGTTCTTTGCCGGGACCACGATCTACTTCGACAAGGCGAAGACCTGGCACTTCGCCACCACCGCCTACTATGAGACCCACACGGAAAAGGAGGACACCGACATCAAGGTTGGGGATATCCTGACCCTCGAAGGCGGCCTCGGCAAGTCCTTCATGGGAGGGGCCCTGAGCGTGGGCATCGCCTACTACGCGCAATGGAAGGTGACAGACGATGACCTGGGACAGGAACTCGAGGCACTGCTGGGTGGATGGAAGCTGGGCAAGCACAGGGGCTTCGGCGTGGGGCCGGAGGTAACCATCCCCATCGCGACCAAGAGCAAATTGATCGGGCTCGTAACGGCTCGCTACTTCTGGGAGACCGGCGTGCGAAGTAGCCTGGAGGGGAACACGTTTGTGATTAACGTCACCTTCCCGATTCCGAGCGTGCCGATACAGTAAAGTGCAAATTTTCAATTTAACCCTGAACCCTGCGTGTCCCGCAAAAGCCTTCTGATACGCCATAGCTTTAGCGACCGCGGAAACGATGAACCTGGAACCCTAATTAGGGAAGGGCCCAATATGATTGTTAACAGCTTTCAGATTGATGAGAAGTGGCAACTGACGCCGTTTGCTCCTGAAAGAGCAGTGGAAGCGTCTCAAGGGACCGATGCGAGGATATGGGTCGATTTGCACGCCTTTGAGCCCAGTGAACTGGAAGCGTGGCTGGACAAAATTGGAGTCAGAGATTTGTCCCGACGCCTCTGTCTCGAAGCACTGGATCGTCCCGGTTTCTATCCCCTCAAAAAGGAGATTTTTTTGGTGATTCCAGTCCTGGCCGGCACAGAGATCCAGCGTGAAGTGGATTACCTCGCGTTTCTTTGCAAGGAAAATCTACTGCTCACTTTGCACCGCAAGTCCATCCTTAGCTTTAGTTCACAACACCTCGACACATTACAGGAGTCAGAGGCCTGGCTCCCCGAACGCAGTATCGCGGGACTGGTCTCCGCAGTCATGATCGAACTGTCGCTGTTGTGTCTGCGTCACACCAGGAATTTGAGAAGCTCTATTCTCGCCCTGGAGAAGCGGATGGATCGCGAGCCTGAAACGGTCGAGGCAGAGGAGATACTGGACCTGCGCTCCGAGCTTCTGGCGCATGAAGCGGTGGTCAGCGATCAACTTCCCTGTCTGCGGGCGTTGAGTAGGACCGACAAGCCCTTCTTCAAACTCAAGGATGCGCAGGAATATATGAATTGCGCACTGGCCAATCTGCAGGCGGCCGACCAATCCCTGGATCGGCAGGACCAACGCATCGGCGCCCTGCGCTCCGGTTTTCAGATGTATGCGCAGGACAAGACCAACCGCCGGCTCAACATGCTCACGATTCTGTCAGCGATTTTCATGCCGATTACGCTTCTGGCGGGAATCTGGGGCATGAATTTCGAGACCATGCCGGAGTTGAAATATCCCTTCAGCTATCCCATTGCGCTCGGCCTCATGGCCCTGATCGGTTCGGGAATGTACCTCTTCTTCCGCAGAAAAGGTTGGTTGGATTAGGAGCACATCATGACTGAGAATCTTATCATAGGTTGCGTGACAATGGCCTTTTGCCTGGCATTCCAGTGCCTCGTCCTGGGCATCCTGTTCGACATTCTCTTAATTTTGGAAAAAAAGCGGCTTATCAAGACCACGCTTTTCGGCTTTTCCTCTTTGCTGGTTGTGCTCTTGCTCATCATGCTGGCCGGGAACCTGCTGCAGATAACTCTCTGGGCCGGATTGTTTTTTGCCTACGGTGAATTCGCCGACTTTGCCACGGCGTTCTACCACTCGGTCGTCAACTTCGCGACACTCGGTTACGGAGACCTTGTGATGAGCGAGCAAAGGCGCCTTCTTGGCGCCCTGGAGGCGGTAAACGGTGTTTTGATGTTTGGTCTGACAACGGGCTTTCTCTTTGCGGTTCTCTGGGCGCTGTTGCAACGAGAATGGGAAAAACGGGTAAGTCAAGATGCGTAATCTAGCCGAGCGTTTCCCCGTTAAGCCGAGGGTGCGGTTAGGCATGGAGCAAGTTGGAATGGGTTGAGTAGCGAAGATAGGTTCAGAGGTTCAAAATCAAAAATCCATTCTAACCCAGAACCCCGAACTGTGAACCCGGAATCTATTAAGAAAGGAGAATGCAAAATGAAAACAAAGCATTTACTTACACTGGCCCTTGCCTTGTTGATGGTATCCACCCTGTTAACCATATCCTGGGCCCAATCGCGCACGTACAAGATGACAACGCAAATCCCGCATCAGATCACGACTCCCGACAAGGTGAGTACACCGATTGGCACGCTGGAGTTCTTTGACGGCGTGCCGATAAAGGCGACGGTTGAGGCGGTCTACGACTATGTCGACCGGGCACGTGCCGTGCAGGTGTTCATCAACATGATCCCCGCGGTCTCCATCTACCACCTGCGTCAGGGCATGCGAGACATGGGCCTCACGGAAGCCAACCAGATTCTGATCGCTGAACAGCTGGGTGATTCCAAGCCACTGGTGCTGACCTGGAACAACACCTCGCTCTACACCTGGGGCTTCCTTGACCTCAAAAAGGACGGCCCGACCGTGATTGAGCTACCGCCGGGCGTGCTGGGCGCACTGGACGACATGTACTTCCGCTACATTGAGGACTTGGGCGCGGCCGGGCCCGACGGGGGCAAGGGCGGCAAGTACCTGGTCCTCCCCCCCGGCTACGAGGGCGAGGTGCCGGACGGTTACTTCGTCGTCAAGTCGCGGACCTACGGCGTGTGGAACTTTATGCGCGGCTACGTCGAAAAGGGCGTCCAGGAAGCGGTCGACAGAATCAAGGGCAACCTGAAGGTGTACCCGCTGGCTAAGAAGGCCAACCCGCCGCCGGTCGAGTTTACCAACATGTCGGGTTTGGCGGATTACAGGACTATTCCGCCCAACGACTTCAGCTTTTACGAGAGCCTCAATAACCTGATCCAGGAGGAGCCGATCGAATTTCTCGATCCTGAAACGCGAGGGCTCATCTCCGCCATCGGCATCGTCAAGGGCAAGCCCTTCAATCCCGACCCCAGGATGAGGCGCATCCTCACCGAGGCGGTGGCCATCGGCAACGCCTATGCCCGGGCCAACACCGTGTTCCCGCGCGATCCGGGCCACCGCATGTACAAGGACAGCGACAGCGAATGGGTCATGGCCTTTGCCGACAAGGACACCTACTTCCTCAATGACGGCGCCCGACGGTTCGATTCTCGTCTGTGGATGCACTACAACGCCGTGGTCGTCACGCCCGCCATGGCGCTGACGCGGCCTGGCGCCGGGTCGGACTACGGCATCGCCGGCCTCGATTCAGAGGGCCGACCGCTGGACGGTGCCAAGACCTACAAGCTGCACGTGCCGCCCGATGTACCCGTGAAGGACAACTGGTCGGTGACCATTTACGACACCCAAACCCGATCCATGCTCCAGACCGATCAACTGTACGCGGGAGTCAACAGCCTGAGCGAAGGACTGAAAAAGAACCTCGACGGCTCCTATGACATTTTCTTCGGCCAACGGGCCCCCAAGGGCAAAGAGAGCAATTGGATCCAGACCATTCCCGGGAAGAGCTGGTTTATCATCTTCCGCATGTACGGGCCGCTTCAGCCATGGATCGACCGGACTTGGCGGCCCGGTGAGATCGAATTGGTGGAACCGTGGTGGAAGCAGTTGGTGAAGTGAAACGAGGTTCAAGGTTCAAAGGTTCAAAGATTAAAACCCGGAACCTTTATCCGCCTCTGGCGGACTGAACCGTGAACATAGAACCTTACTCAGAAGGAGAAAAGAAAATGAAACCAAAAAGCTTATTCAGACTGCTTATCGCGGGCCTAACGGCGCTGGCTCTGGCTGCTCCCGTTCAGGCCAAACAGAACAAAAGCATTTTCGATTTGGCCGGCGCCGAAGCAAAATACACCCCGGGAGATTTCAAGCCGGCTCCGGAAATGATGAAGACCCGGTTCGGGACCCTGAAATTCCCCGGCGGCTACCCGACCGAAAAAACCGTGCAAAAGGTTTTCGACGAACTCGATCTGCAGCGCGCCACCCAGCTCTACCTGGACATGTACCCGGCGCTGTCTGCGCACGGCCTGATGAAGGGTTGGGTTCGAGACCTGGGCATGCGCGACAGCTCACATATCAGCGTGACCGCGAACCGCCTGGACTCCAGTGCCCTGGTCCTGACCGGGAACACCGAGAGTCTCTATGCCTTCATCGTGTTCGACCTGAAGAAAGACGGCCCGACGGTCTTCGAGGTTCCACCGGGCGTCATGGGACCGTTGGATGACCACAATTTCCTCTTCGTAGCCGACATCGGCCCGACCGGCAAGGACCGTGGCAAGGGCGGCAAGTACCTTCTCCTGCCGCCGGACTATGAGGGCGATGTGCCCGACGGTTACTTCGTGGTGCGGTCACCGACCTACGCGAACTTCTCCTTCATCCGGGCCAACGCCAAGCTGGTGGGATTCGGTGAAAAGGCGCTCGAGTTCTACCGCAAGAACGCCAAGGTCTACCCGCTGAAGACCGGCCCGCGCTCACCGATTGTCAAGAACGTCACCGGCATACCTTGGAATTCGCTCGCGCCCGAGGATGCCACCGCGTTCAAGTGGATGCACGAGATCATCGATTACGAGCCCGCTGAGGCCTTCGGCAAGGAATTGCTCGGCAGGCTGGCCTCGCTCGGAATAGTAAAAGGCGAGCCGTTCGCGCCCGACGACCGTCTGCAGAAGATTTTCACCCAAGCCGCCCAAGAGGGGGTGGCCATGTCCCGGGTGATCGCATTCGACAGCCGCAAGGCCGAGGCACGGGTCTATCCGGACCGGATGTGGGAAAGCCCTTTTATCGGCAACAGCTCAACCTTCGATCCCAAGGGCTATCGCGATCTCGAAGCGCGAACGACGTTTCACTTCACCGCCGACGGCATTACGCCGGCCATGGCGGCCCAGATGCCGGAGGGCAAAGGGTCCCGGTACCAGACGACCTACAAGGACAGCAACGGCAAATACCTCGACGGCAACAAGACCTACAAGCTGAACATGCTGCCCAATGTGCCTGTTGCGCTCTTCTGGTCGGTTACGGTTTACGACCCCTGGACCCGATGTGAGATACAAAGTCAGCCGTACCCGAGCATCAGCAGCCAGCAGGATCCGCCGCCACAGGCAAATGCCGACGGCTCAATCGACATCTATTTCGCGAACGAAAGGCCCGGAGGCGTTCCGGAGCAGAACTGGATCAAAACGCTGCCTGACCAGGGTTTCTTTGTGTACATCCGCTACTACGGCCCGCTCAAGGCGTTCAACGACAAGACGTGGGTGCCGAATGATGTGGAGTTGGTCAAGTAGCGTGGAATAAAACGAGGTTCAAGGTTCTGGGTTCAAAGGTTCAGTGGTTCAGAATGAAAATTCCTTTTAACCTTGAACGGTGAACGCTCAACCCGGAACCCTAAATTTTAGAAAGGAGAATGTAAAATGAAAACAAAACAATTATTCACACTGGCGCTGAGCTT